>JALENK010000020.1 GCA_022767515.1 Clostridium sp. | reverse complement strand
TATCTAGCATTACTGCTCCAATTTCGATAATTTCTTGATTACATATCTTCTTTTCTTCTGTATACTGGTTGTCCAATTTATTCATTTCTAAATCCACAACTACATATCTCATAAAACCACCTTACCTTTCATTCATATTTGCATCTTTTAATATACTATCTTTATATTACTAATTTTATATCATTATATGTCATATTATTATGACACCTACTAAATTTATTATAAATATTTATATAAAAAATAAGCACATAAAAATAGTTACACGAGATTGTGCAGGTGCTTATGATAAACTTATTGAGCAAGAATTGCCTAGTGCTAAGCAGATAGATTTCATCTTCATATAACTTTAGTAATTTTAAACTAAAATTAAAATAAAAAATACCATAATTAAATGAAAGTTATATTTAGGTAGATTATTTAGTAATTGGATCAATTCATTATTTTAATGTAAATGATAATATGAAAGTGCAGAAAAATTCCAACATGAATAATGTAGGGATTACTGCACTTTTTTGTTTTATTTTTTTAATATATAATTGCACTAATTTTAGGAAAACATACAACATAATCTTCCATTTTTTCTATTATCCTATACCACTCTTTCAGAACATATATTGACAAGCATACTTATGAATATTTTTAATGATTTCATTATCCTACACCTTTTCTAATTTTATTATCTATATCTCTAATTTATTTCCCATGTGTAAATTTTGTTATCATTGTAATATAATTTCCTTGTAAATAGGAAAAAAGGAATCCTATTGAATTAACGGACTCAACACTCTATCAAAAGTCTTATAATTTTCATCATCTCTTGGGCTACAATAAACTGCAAACTCTACTATCTTAAACGCTTTTAAGTATTCCTTTACTACATTTTTTGCAGCTAAAGCTACTATTTCCGTTTTATTCATAAATGCCCCACAACCAAATGCTCCAAGTATAATTACCTCATCACCTTTTGATACAGCAACATCTAAAATTCTCTTAAGTCTTTTTTCATGAATCTGTAACAACTCTTTATCACTTAATTTTACTCTTTTATTTCCATCACCTTGATTGTACTTATTACTTGGATTCTCCCTCAAATTCGGTGCTGCGCAGGTAATAACGTCAACATCATACCAATCTTTTTCATCCAATAATATTGGACTAGCTGTATCAGATTTAAACACAGTAACTTCTGGTGTATAAATGATGTCATCATTATGAATAGGATTATGTGCCCTTCTATGTGGCTCATAAAATCCCTTTCTCATTATTGGTGTGTTAAGAATAAAATACAAACCTGAACATCTGCAAAGACACTCTTCTTGTGCATTAGCTCCATGCACTACTCCACCACCTGGATTTGATGCTGAAGCAAAATTATGAACTGCTATCTTCATATTCCTATATGCCAAAGCTGCTTCAAATGATCTCTTTTTTGAAACAATTACCTTGGCATCAGACTCATATTTTTCCAACGAACCAACTGATACATTATCATTTTCTAAAATAAGTTCCTGCTTTTCAGTAGAACTTCGCACCAAATTTTGCAATTTAGAATTGGTCTTTATCAATCTTTCTGTATCTTTAAATATCTCTATATTTTCATATCTTCCCATAATATATAATTCCTCTTTCTACTCTTAGTTTTCTTCATTTTCCATATGATATTACAGGGGGAACAAAATAAACATTATCAAGCTCACCTGTAGCACCTGTTATTATGGCAATATTTTTCATTTCACAAATCCACCCTAAATCAATACTGAACGGTTTAAATCTTCTGCTGTTATAAACTCAAAATCTGATGTAAATAGCCTTTTCAAAGCATATGTATAAACGATACTCCTATAATAATCAGTCAGTTTCATAGTCGAAGTATCTACTACTACTTTTTCTTTCTGTCCCTGCTTTATTATCTTTTCAGTTAGTTCATACAACTTTGTCTGATAACTGGTATCAATAGAAGAGGCTTTGTTGCTCTGCTCCAATATTAATTGTGTGTTTAATACAATCTTTGATGCAAATGTTTCATCTTCTTTAAGTTGACGGATGATTGTTTTTGATAACTGCTTCATTTTTTCTTTTGCAGGTATTGGAAGCTTTATTAGAAATTCCATTTTTTTTAGTTCCTCTTCGTAATTTGCAATCGCAAAAATTTCCTTGTATAAATCTTCTTTGGATTCAAAATAGACATATATTGTTCCTTGACCAATACCAATATTTCTTGCTAAATCGCTAATTTTTGTACCCGAAAAACCGTTTCGAGCAAAATATAGAAGCGATTTCTGCAGGATAGTTGCTCTCATAGTATCTCTTATTTCTTGACATTGTTTTTTAGATTTTGGCATAATTAACGCATCCTTTTTTAATGAATAATTTTTCATTCATTGTATCATAACTTTATTTATAAGTAAAGAAAGTTTTTTATTACTTTTTTTGCATAAAAAACTGTTTGAATCTCAATGTATTCAAACAGTGTATATAGTAATATATTTTTCCTATATAAGTGACCTACTAAAATCGTAAATCGCTGCCGTTTCCTTGTTACGATATTCATGCTTTTCATAATACCCTATCAATGTTTCCTCATCATCCCTTAGTGCTACCATATATACATCTTTGTTTTCCTTCTCATTATGATATGTATAGAGCATATTGTTTTTTGCACTTTTTCCAAACCAGGCTACAACCTCTTGGATTATTTCCTTTGACTTTTCATTGTGGCAATCCATAAGACTTTTTCCTATCAATTCCTTGCCACCACGCTTTTTATAACGTTCTACTGCCGCTGGATTCATATAGATTATTTTGTGGTCTAAATTGCAAATAACAACAGAAGCCCTATCCATATCAATTATGCTCTTCATATATTTTGATAATTCCATATCATTTTCCTCCTTAATAACATTATAATTCACGATAATACGGACAGATATCTTCATAATGACCATCCTTCATACGAAATCCATTTTTTATTGTACCTAATTGTATAAAGCCTAGTCGTTCATATAAATGTCTTGCATGAATATTGGTTGCCACAACAGCATTAAACTGTAAAATTAAAAAATTATATTTCTTTCCCTGAATAAGACAGTCTTTCACAAGCTTCTCACCTATATGTTGTCCGCGTCTGTCAGCCCTTACCACATAGCTGGCATT
>JALENK010000096.1 GCA_022767515.1 Clostridium sp. | reverse complement strand
GGAACCAGTCCTTCCACCATGGCTAAGCTTAAGAGCATTGCCAGTCCTTTCCTTAGTCTTCTTCGTTTCTTCATTGATTCTTTACCTCCATTCTTAAGCACAATATATCTTCAACCTGCATACCCGCACTTTCGTGTGTTTTGCAAAGCATTTGATTGTTTATCCTGTTTACGGTTTACCAATATTATACCTTTTTTTAATCCAAAAAACAATTATTTTAAGTTCTCTTGATACTCGTCACTCTCAAGATGCTGTTTAACACTATTGTCAACTCAAATCGCAAGCACATTTGCGTTTTGTGATTATCTATTGCATTTTGTATTGCTTTTTTGTATGATATGATGATACCAGGGTCAAAAGGTCAGAATTCGTTCCTGCTTGCAGGATAAGAGTTCTGACTTGTTGACCCGCACACACATGAGGCGCTAAGCATCCGGTGGATGCTTGTTCAGCGTGGACCGAAACGGAGTGTATGTACTGGTCAAGCTTTTTTGTAACACTTTGTTCGATAAATACCTACCTATAACGAGCTTCCATTGGTGTTAAATAATTATTATATGAATGTGGTCGAACATAGTTGTACCAGTTAATATAAGGGCATCCCGCTTTACTCATACTTTGAGTTACATTATTATCTTTGCAGAAATTAACAAAATCCCATGAAGTAAATTGTACTCCTTGATTTGAATAATATTATACTATATTATTCGAACAAGGTGTTACAAATTTAGTATACCACTACAAGTCCTACCTAAATAAAACTATTAAATTGTCACCTTACTTGGGTGCACAAACAACAATCAGGTCATGACTCCTGAATTGCTTGTGCTGTGTTCAAATTTCGGTTTGATTTGTCAGCGCTACCTTATCTGCCGATTAAAATGTTATAAAAATAAGGACTAAATTAGGCACAACCCCTTGATTTTACTGGGTTTCATCTAACTTGGTCCTATTATAACTCAAACACCATTTTCCCATTTTGAAATAGCTTTATTGGTAACTCCTAATTCATCTGCCAAATGAACTTCCGTCATATTGTTTTCTTTTCGTAGTTTTGATATTTTATCGCCTAATGTCATAGTGCGTCCTCCAATCTGAACAACTTGTTCGTATTAAGAAAATCAACTAAAAAATGCTCTGAATAGGTCAATTATTAATTTATTATCTACTACTGCACCCAATTCCCTTATAGAATGCATCCCTAAGATTGCATTTCCCATATCTATAACCTTAATTCCAAATTTAGTAGCCATCATAGGGCCAATAGTTGAACCACCTCTCATATCTGAACGGTTAACAAATATTTGATATGGTATATTATTTGACTGACATAATTCTTTGAAGATTGATGCAGATACACCTTCAGTAGCATAGCTTCCTGAAGCAGTCAACTTTAACACTGGTCCTTCCCCAAGTAGAGGTCTATTGGTCAAATCATGCTTATCTGTATAGTTTGGATGTACTGCATGAGCTAAATCAGAAGAAATCATTATAGTTTTTGATAGTGCTCTGTAATAATCTTCTCTATTTAACTTCAAACTTATAATTATTCTTTCTAGTACTTCCTCCACAAAGTTAGATTCTGCTCCCTGTGCTGTATAGCTTCCTATTTCCTCATTATCTGTACAAATTAACATTTTACTAAAAGTAGATTCATTTTCTTCTAGAATTGCCTCAAGTCCAGCATAAACCATCCACAAATCATCTAGTCTGCTTGATGATATAAATTCATTATTTGCTCCACATAGACATCCTTTTTCATATTCATATAAAAACAAATCAAAGTCCAATATATCTTCCTTATCTATATTTAATTCTTCAGCTATAATTGAAAGTAAATAATTATTCTTTTCTAAGTTTTGATTAACAAATCCAAGAATAGGAAGTGTATCTCTTTGCTTATTTATTGAAACACCTTCATTTATATTTCTATTCATATGAATTGCCAAGTTAGGAATTACTAGTATTGGTCTGTTTACATTAATCAATCTTGTTATTGGCTCAGTAAATGTCTTTCCTCTAATTACAACCCTTCCTGCTAATGCCAAAGGTCTATCAAACCATGTATTTAATATTGCACCACCATAACCTTCTGTATTAAGCTTTACATATTTATTTTCAACAATTATTTCAGAACTAGGTTTTATTCTAAAACTAGGTGAATCTGTGTGTGCCCCTATGATTCTAAAACCTTCTTCTCTAATATCCCCATTACCTATTTGAAATGCTATTATAGCTGAATCATTTTTCTTTACATAATACTTTCCTAATTTCTTAATCTCCCATTTATCCTTTTCCTTAAGTTCAGTATAACCTATTTTTTCTAATCTTTTTACTACATTACTAGTTGCATGATAAGAAGTGGGACTATCATATATAAAATCTATTAATTTTTGTTCCATAAATAAATTCCTCTTTTCTAATAAGTTAATTCCAAAACGGATAATCTATGAAGTGCTCTAGTAGCCATAATATATTTAACTAAATCTATTTTTTTATCATTTTTGCTTTCTACTAAAATTACTCCATCAAATTCAAGACCTTTAGCAAAATATGCTGGAAGTAATACTATTCCCCCTTGATATATCATATCCTCATGCTGAAATGCTGATATCTTAATCTTATTCTTTAACATACTAGCTATAGTATTCATTTGCTTTCTGTCTCTAATAATAACAGCTATATTCTCAAGGCCATCATCTTGATAGTCTTCAATAATAGCCTTTATTGTATCTACTAATTCCTCTATTTCTACAGTTTCTTCTAAGACCTTCTCTCCTTCTCTTACAAGTGGAACTATTTTATCTTCCTTTAGAAATCTGTTAGCATATTCCATAATTTGCTGAGTTGACCTATAACTTTTATTAAGCTTATATTCTCTTATATCCTGTTCAAATATTTTATCCAAATTTAACATAGCAACAGATTCATCAGTATCAATCAACCTCTGATTACTATCACCTACTATTGTATAACTTTTACAACCTGTTAACTCCTTTATAACTCTAAACTGGGTAGCTGTATAATCTTGAGCCTCATCAATTACTATATGCTTATATTGTTTTTCGCTTTTCTTCCCTTCTAATTTTATCATCAAATATAAAATTCCCGCTAAGTCCATATATCCTAATTTAACTGTATCTGTTACCCTTTTGTATAGCTCAATTATAGATTCGTGATTTAGCCACTGCTCTATATCATTTTTAGCATTCATTACTTCACGAACAATTTCTCTTATCTTTAAACTCTTAGTATATTCTATATTAGCCTTTTCATACATTAGTTCTTCTTCAGATAATGATTTAATTTTTTCCTTTATGCTCCTATTAAGCTCTCTTACATAATCATCTCTCTTATTTTTTATCTTAGAAAATAAAACTCTCTTAATCTTTTCACTTCTTTTAAATAACGGCATATATTCATAGTATTTAGTAAATAGTTCCATTATTTCTTCTTCACTAACAATAACCTCTCCAAAAAACACAACTGGAGAAGCTTTGAAATAATTTATATTCATATCCTCAATTATTTGATTAAGTTTCTCTGAAAATTTTATTGAACTCTTATACTTATAATCATTTAGTTCTTCATCATAACCTAACATTGCACTCTCAATATAATTAGAAAATCCAGTTATTTCCTCTTCTATGCCTATTTGACTTAAAGCAAACTCTTCAAAAGTCATTTGATCCACTCCACCTTCACCAAGTGTTGGTAAAACCTGAGAAATATAATCCATAAAAATATTATTTGGTCCTAAAATCAAAACTTTATCTGAAAGCTCTTTTCTATTGTTATAAATCAAATAAGATGTTCTATGTAATGCTATTGTAGTCTTACCACTACCAGCTACACCATCAACCATTACCACCCCATTTTTAGGAGCTCTTATTATATTATCCTGCTCCTCCTGTATAGTCATAACAATATCTTTTAATTTATCCGAAGAATTAGCTGTTAAAACCATTTGTAATATTTCATCTTTAACATCTAATGCAGAATCAAACATTCCCATAAGAGTGCCCTTTTTTATTACAAATTGCCTTCTTTCCTCTAAATCCACATTAACTTCACCATCTGGAGATATATATGAAGCTTTGCCTAAGGTTCCCTTATAAAATAATGAAGATACTGGCGCTCTCCAATCTACAATAACAGGTTCTACTTCCCCCTCTCTGCTAACTCCAAACCTTCCAATATACAAAGTATCTTGATTTTCATCTTCACTAAATGTTATCTTTCCAAAATAAGGAGAATCCTTAAGAATTACTATTTCCTTTAATCTCTTATCTATCATCTTATAGTACTCTTCTTTAATATAATTTTCATGGTCAAAATACTGTATAACTTGGTCCTCATCATCTTTATATTCCTCAATATATTTCTTTCTAGCTTCTAGTATATATTCTGTTATATACTTTCTTTTTGTGATGTAATTTAGAGTTTCTATCTCTAAAATATTTAATACTTGCTCAAGCTTTTTTTCTTCAAAAAATACTTCTTTATTATGCTCCAAATCAAAAAACTCCTCTCTTTCAACCACTATCATTTAATGACAAAATACAGAAGTACAAGCCTAAGCTACATACTTCTGTACCTACTAATTATACTTCTTTATCTATAATATACTATTCATCTTTTTTATCTTTTTTTAACTCTGGATACTTTTCATTAACAATTTCCATAAATTCATCACTAAATATTGTTTCTTTTTCTATAAGAAGTTCAGAAACCTTATCTAATAAATCTCTATTTTCATTTAATAAAGTTCTTGCCTTGTTATGAGCATCTTTTATAATTTTAAGTACCTCTTCATCTATTATTGTAGATGTCTGTTCACTACAATTTCTTACAGCTCTACCATCTAAATATCTATTTTGTAATGATTCAAGTGCCATCATATCAAATCTTTCACTCATACCATACATAGTTACCATATTTTTAGCTGTTTCAGTTGCTCTTTCAATATCATTAGAGGCACCTGTTGACATAACATTAAATACTTCCTCTTCTGCCGATCTTCCACCTAACATTACAGCAATTTGATTTAACATTTCATCCCTTGACTGTAAATATCTCTCTTCCTCAGGTAACTGCATAGTATAACCTAAAGCTCCCATTGTTCTAGGAACTATAGTAATTTTATGAACTGGGTCAGTACCTTCTAATAAAGTAGCCACTAGTGCATGCCCAACTTCATGATAAGCTACCATTTTCTTTTCTTTTTCAGATAATATTCTATCCTTCTTTTCTTTACCTGCAATAATAACTTCCACAGCATCACGTAAATCTTCCTGTAATACACTATTTCTACCTTGTTTTACTGCTCTAAGAGCTGCTTCATTTATTATGTTTGCAAGATCTGCTCCTACAGCTCCTGGAGTTCCTTTAGCTATTTCATTTAAATCTACTTCAGAATCTAGACATACATCTTTAGCATGAACCTTTAATATATCCAATCTACCTTTCAAATCAGGTCTATCAACAATAACTCTTCTATCAAATCTACCTGGTCTTAATAATGCCTTATCCAATATTTCAGGTCTATTTGTAGCTGCTAAAATTACAATACCATTATTTGAATCAAATCCATCCATTTCTGATAATAACTGATTTAAAGTTTGTTCTCTTTCATCATTGCTATGAAGCTGACTATCTCTACTCTTACCAATGGCATCAATTTCATCTATAAATATTATACAAGGTGCTTTCTCCTCTGCTTCCTTAAATAATTCTCTTACTCTAGATGCTCCAACACCTGCATACATTTCTACAAAGCTTGAACCAGCAAGTGAGAAAAATGGAACCTTTGCTTCTCCTGCAACAGCCTTTGCAAGTAAAGTTTTACCTGTACCTGGAGGCCCAACAAGTAAAGCACCCTTTGGTAATTTAGCCCCTATTTCTGTATATTTAGATGGATTATTTAAATAACCAATAACCTCTTCAAGAGATTCCTTAGCTTCTTCTTGTCCAGCAACATCTTTAAATGTTACTGATATTTCATTTTCTATGTATACCTTTGCCTTACTCTTAACCATTCCACCAATGCTACCACCAACTTTACCCATAGCTTTTGAAAAAATAAATTTATAAAACAAAAATATCATTCCTAATGGTAGAATCCAAGTTATTAAAATATCATATATATAATCCATACTATCATCTTTTGCACTAAACTTAATACCTGATTCCCTAAGTTGCTCTACTAGTTTTTCGTCATTAACAGGTATTGTATATAGTTTTTTCTTTGAATACTCACTATCAGAGTTTGGAACAATATCAATAGTATCATTACCTATTGTGATTTCTTCTATTTGTTTTGCATCAATCATATCTTTAAATTCACTATATGTAATTTCTTTAACATTATATGACGTTCTAAACATATTTAAAATTATTAACATTCCAAAGAAAAAAATAAAATAGACCGCCAATGGTATTTTTCCCTTGTTTTTTTTATTTTCCATTCTTTCACCTCTCCAAATGCAGTTATAAAATATATTTTTCGATAATATTATTAGTATAACACTATTATTAAGTTATATCACTATTATTTTTATTTTTTAGGACTTTATTTTTTTGTATTAATATAATATATACTTTCATACACAATTGAGCCTTACAAAAAAGTGACTTTAGCCAAAAAGCTAAAGTCATAAATTATCTTACAAATCCAAAATCACTAAAAGGATAAACCCTCACTTGTGCTTTTGCCTCAATTTTACTTGCATCAATATAAGGATTACTCCACTTTCTTGCATCTCCAGAATTAGCTCTATTATCTCCTAAGAAGAAATACTTTCCTGCTGGCACCTTAAATTTGCCTGAATAATCTTGTTGATTTTTTACATATGGCTCATCTAATTTTGTACCATTTACAAACACCACACCATGAACTATCTCAATTTCATCACCTGGCAAACCTATTACCCTCTTTATCAAAGTATCATTTAACTCATCAGATTTAAAAACTAAAATTTCTCCTCTTTCAATATTCTCTGTATTATATACCTTAGTCACATATATCTGATCTCCTTTATTAATAGTTGGAATCATAGAACCTGTTGGAACTTCAACCTTATATAATATAAAATATTTAAGTACAATAGCAACAATAGCAGCAATTATAAAGGGAATAACCCACTCAAGAATTTTAGAAACCTTTTTTTCTTTTTTATTTCGCATACCTTGATATAGTACATCAATTGAAACTCTCTCCATAATACATCTATTCCCTCCCTTTTCTATTAATACTTATATTATAACAAAATTCGATAAATTTATAAATGCAAATTATATTAAAATCATATTAATTTATTAAACCGTAATTACAAAATTCTTCAAATGGATATGCCTTCAAGGAAACCCTTCCTTCAATCTTTGTATAATCTAAATAAGGGTCCAACCATTTACTTGAATCCCATGAACTATTTCTATTATCACCAAGTACAAAAAATTTTCCATCTGGTACGATAAATTCACCTGATTCATGTCCAAAATCTTGAACATAATTCTCTTTCAACTCAACATTGTTTATTATAACTCTACCATTTTTTAATGATATTTTATCTCCTGATATACCTATCACTCTTTTGATATTTATATCGCAATCTTCAAGCAATCTAAATGCCACAATATCTCCCCTATTAATCTCTTGTATATTTTTCACCCTTGATACTACTACCACATTTTCTACATTTATAGTTGGTGACATTCCTGAAGAAGTTATCATATATGGAAAGAATATCAATTTAAATACAGTAAAAATCCATAAACAGCTAAAAGCTATAATTGAAATTACTTCCAATAGCGCCTGTGCCTTTTTTCTCTTAATAACCTTTAATAGTATTTTCATTGCTAAATCTCCAAAATACATTATTCTTCCCACATATCGTTGAGTTTTGTTTCTATATGCTGTTTTCTCTTTTCTGTTTCACTTTCTGAAAAAACATATTTCCCATTAACTTTTATTAAAACGTCTCCTTCTTTAACACTAAAACCTAGCTCTTCTATTTTTATATTTATAGTACAATCATTATTTGTCTCCAAAACAGCAATATTGCCTTCTATTCTATCAACAATATATAATTCCATCATGCTTGTTCCGTTACTGAAAACTTATAAAAGTTTATAAAAAATATATAAAACTTTAGGTTTCATTCCTTTTTCAACGTATCTGCTTTGATAATAGAAAATCTATTACTACTAACATTTGATATAAT
>JALENK010000067.1 GCA_022767515.1 Clostridium sp. | reverse complement strand
TCGCTTTGTCGTTTACGTAGTATTATATCAAATGTTAGTAGTAATAGATTTTCTATTATCAAAGCAGATACGTTGAAAAAGGAATGAAACCTAAAGTTTTATATATTTTTTATAAACTTTTATAAGTTTTCAGTAACGGATTTGAAGCTTACAATGTCAAATGGTGATAGTGACTTGCTAGAAATAGCAATAAAAGCTATAAATATGGGAAAAGAAAATGCAGTTAAGTTTGTATCTGAGCATAAAGATTTGGAGTCTAGTGTTACTGATGAACTTACAGCTATAATAAACGATTATAATAGACATATCAGAATGTTAGAAGAAATAAAAATAAAATTATAATATAGATAGGAAGAGATAAAATGGAGGAGAGATATAAAATATTCGATAGTCATTCACATTATGATGATGAGCAATATGATGTTGATAGGGAGCAAGTGCTAAAGGAATTAAAAGAAGATGGAGTTATTGGGATTATAGATTGTGCTTCTTCTTATAGTAGTATAGATAAGGTAAATAACCTTACTAAAAAATGGGATTATATGTATGGGGCACTTGGTATACATCCAGAAAATGCAGACGAGTTTTCAGAGGATGTTATAGATAAAATTAAGGAAATGATTAGTCAAAATCAAAAAATTGTAGCTATTGGAGAGATTGGACTAGATTACTATTGGGATGAAAATCCGCCAAGAGAAGTTCAGCAAGAAGTATTTAGAAAGCATATGAAATTGGCTGAAGAATTAAATATGCCTGTAATTATACATGATAGAGAGGCACATGAAGATACATTAAAAATTATGAAAGAGTTTCCGAGTGTAATAGGAGTAGTACATTGTTTTTCAGGTAGTGTTGAATTTGCTAAGGAATGTTTAAGACTTGGTTATTACATTGGAATTACAGGAGTGGTTACATTTAAAAATTCTAAAAAGGTTAAAGAAGTGGTAAAGGAAGTACCCCTTGATAGATTACTGGTAGAAACAGATTGTCCATATATGGCACCTGAGCCTAACAGAGGTAAGAGAAATAAATCTAGTTATATAAAGTATGTGTTAGATAAAATTGTAGAAATAAAAGAAATAGATAGTTTGGAGTTAAATAAAATAGTAAATAATAACCTATATACATTAATGAAAAAAATAAAAAAGTAACTTGAAGTGTATGGGAAAATATGGTAAAATATCCGTGTTGATAAAGTTGTAAAACATGCCAAAATAGGAACGTTTAGGTAATTAAATTGCTGCCAATTTGACAAATTATAATGGTATGGGGTATAATACACTAGACGCTCTTGCCAAAGGAGGTAGAAAATGAAGGATAAATTTAAAGACAACTTTAAAAAATACTTTAAAAATATGGGTCCAAAGGCAAAGAAGATGTTAGGAGTAAGTTTAGCTGTAGTTGTTATGGCTATCCTAACAGTAACAGTAGCAGTCAGCATGAGAAAAGTGTACAAGGTAGATGTGGATGGAGAAGTAAAGACATTTGTTACTTATAAAACCACAGTAGCAGAGGCATTAGAGTCTGAAGGAATTGAAGTGATTCCGCAAGACAAAGTTTCAGTAGACTTAAATTCTGAAATTGCAGATGGTCAAAAGATTGAAATAACAAAGGCAGTAAAAGTAAATGTTGTTATATTGGGTCAAGAGCATGAATTTTTAACAGCAGAACAAACTGTCGGAGATATGCTAAATGCTGAAAAAGAGTACATTCATAAACTAGGTGTTGACATAGATGATGATGATGAAATCACACCTAAAAAAGAATCACTTATATATGATAATATGAATGTTAAAATTGTAAAAGTAGAAGTAAAACAATTTATAGAACAACAAGAAATAGCATATAATACTGTTACAAAAATCGATTACAATAAAAGCACAGAGTCTGAAGATGAAGTAGCTCAAAATGGAGTAAACGGTACTAAAGATATTTCTTATAAAGTGTACAAGTATGAGGATGGTACAGAAAAAAAAGTTAAGCTTAGTGAGAAAATTAGTAAAGAGCCACAGGACAAAATAATAGTAAAGGGTGGAAAGAAACCTGTTTACAAGCCAAACAGGTCAAGCAGTAATGGTGTTGTTGGTAAAGCAGGAAAAGTTTTAAAAATGGATGCCGTTTCATATTATTCTGGTCCTAATGCAATGACTTACACAGGAAGAAGAGCTGTAAGAGATCCTAATGGAATAAGTACCATAGCAGTTGATCCAACAATAATACCACTAGGTAGTTTAGTATATGTTGAAGGATATGGAAAAGCAGTTGCAGCAGATATAGGTACAGCAATTAAAGGATATATAATTGATGTATATGCAAGTTCATATCAGGATAGCTGTAGATGGGGAAGACACGTAGGAATAAGTGTACAGATATTAGCTGGTCCTGGAGAGTGGTAAGATTTTAAAAGTATTTTTTGAGACAACATAAGTTGTCTCTTTTTTTATGGATATTAACGATTGACAATTAATGTTCAATATTTAATAATTGTAAATATAATTGGTGAAAGGAAGTAATATTTTGATAAAGGAAGTTATAGTTGTAGAGGGCAGAGATGATATAACAGCGGTAAAACAAGCTGTAGATGCAGAGATGATTGCAGTCGGTGGATTTGGAATAAATGCAAAAATAATAAGTAGAATAAAAGAAGCACAAAAACGTAAGGGAGTAATTGTGCTGACTGACCCTGATTTTGCTGGGGAAAAAATAAGAAGTATAATAGCTAAAAGAGTTAAGGGCGTAAAGCATGCATATATAGCACAAGAAGATGGATTGAAGGATGGAGATATTGGTGTTGAAAATGCTAGTCCAGAGGTAATAAGAAAAGCACTTGAAAATGCTAAAATTACATTAGAAGAAAAAAATGAATTCTATAATATGCAAGATATGTATCATTTTAAGTTGACTGGGCAAACTGATTCTAAGAAAAGAAGAATTATATTAGGTAAGGAATTGGGTATTGGATATGGAAATGCAAATCAAATGGTATCAAGATTAAATAATTATGGAATAACTAAAGAAGAATTTATACAGGCTATTCAAAAAATAAAAGAGCAATTAGGAGATTAAAGTATGCAGATAGAAAATTATAATACGCAAGAACTTGTAAAAAAATATAATTTTAAATTTTCAAAGAGTTTAGGACAAAATTTTTTAATAGATGATTCTGTTTTAGATGATATTGTTGTAGGAGCAGGTGTTAATGAGGAAGATTATATTATCGAAATAGGACCAGGAGTAGGAACTTTAACAGCAAGACTTTTAAATGTAGCTAAAGGAGTAGTGGCAGTAGAATTAGATAATGATTTAATTCCAATATTGACAGAAGAATTGGGAAAGCACCCTAATTTTTCTTTAATACATAATGATGCACTAAAGATAGATTTTAATGAAATCATTGGAGATGAAAAGAGTGTTAAGCTAGTAGCCAATTTACCTTATTATGTAACTACACCTATAATAGTTAAGCTTTTAAAAGAGAAGTATAATTTTAAGTCCCTGACTATAATGATACAAAAAGAGGTTGCAGAGAGGATGGCAGCTAGTCCTAATTCTAAAGATTATGGTTCATTATCACTTTTAGTCCAATATTATTGTGATACAAAGATAATAAGGAAGGTTTCGCCAAGTTCATTTATTCCTCAACCAAAGGTGGATTCTATAGTCATAAGATTAGATAGATTGGATGAACCAAGGGTTAATGTCAAGGATGAAAAATTAATGTTTGATATAATTAGAAATTCATTTAATATGAGAAGAAAGACATTATTAAATGGTGTTAAATTTTTAGGTTTATCAAAGGATATACTAGAAAAGGCATTTGAAGTTTCTGATATTGATTGTAGAAGAAGAGGAGAAACATTAACATTAGAGGAATTTGCAAAATTATCTGATGCATTTTTTGATTTGAAACAGAAGAGTTAATTAAGAATAATATATATCTTAGTAAGCATATACTTTAATGAAATTATAGTATATGGAGGAAATATTATTGTCACATAATAAAGTATATAGAAATTTTATAATACTACAAGGAGACCAAGAATCTTCTCAGGATAAAATTCTTTCTGGATATGCAAAATTAGAAGAAAAGGGTGATAAATGTAAGATTTCGTTTTATGCCCAAAATTTAAATAAAGATGAAGAGTATTCAGTGGTACTTATCTGCTATAAAAAAGAAATGAAGCAAATAGTAGACTTGGGCTCCTTAAATGTAAAAGACGAAGGGAAAGCAGAAGTTTGTAAGGAGTATCATATTAAGAACATAGCGGGATTAGAATTTAGTTGTGATAAGGTTTCAGGAGCTGGAATTTGTAAACAAAAAGATGAAAAATTAATTTTTGTTATGTATGGATTTATTAATGGGGAAAAAGTACCTAAGGATTGGAAAAAGTTAAAGGTAGTAAAACAAAAAGATGCTTATGAGTTAGTAGAAAAAGTAGAGGAACCGATAAAAGAAAATGAAATTATAGAAGAAGTTACAAGAAAAGAAGAAAAAGAAGAAGCCAATGAAAAGGATAATGAAGAAGATACTGATAGTAATGAAACAGATAGTAATGAAAAAGACAGTAATGTGGAACAAAAGAATTCTCAAGAAGAGAGCCTAGAAGAATATCAAATGCAACATACAAGTAGGAATGATGATCATCAATTCGAAGGCACAAGTAATAATTTTGATGAATATGAAATGAAGATTGAAAATCAAAAAACAATAGATCCTTATAATTTCAAAATTAAGGGCAGTATGGGTGAGTTTTTTGAAAACATAACAAGTGATTTTGAAGAAGTTAGGAATAAATTTAAAGAAATAAAATATTGCAAGTGGTATAAAGTAGATGTAGATGATATTGATACTTTATGTGATACTTCAAATTATAATAGGTATGTAATGATATACTATCCTATGCTGAATTACTATCCTTATATAAGGAAGTATGGATATTTTTTTATTGGTTATAAATGTGACAAAGATGGAGAATTAAAGTATATTGTCTATGGAGTGCCAGGCACTAGGGATATAGAGGAACAACCTTATATGGGAAAGACAGGATTTGTTAGTTGGATGAATACTTATGATGATAAAATAGGGTGTTGGTTGATGTTTTACGATTATAAAACATCAACAGTAGTAGTTCCTATAAATTAATGTTTATAATAGACATTCATGAAGTATTATACTAAAATATATTAGGAGAAGTTTATATAGCTTCTCCTAATATATTGTTATTAAGGAGGAAATAATGAAGAAGATATTATTTAATATCGGCGGTTATAATATTTATAGTTATGGACTTATGATTGCAATTGGCGTTATTTTAGGAGTATATATTTTTTCTAAGAGAGCAAGTAAAGATGGAAAGTATGATTCAGATAAATTATTAAATTTAGCAATTATAACGCTAATATGTGGATTTCTTGGAAGTAAACTTTTGTTTATAATAGTAGAATTTAAATCTATAATGAATGATCCGTCTATCTTATTGGATTTTGGAAATGGATTTGTAGTTTATGGTGGAATAATACTAGGAGCTATAGGGTTAATATTATATTGTAGAGTAAAGAAGTGGGATGTACTTGAAATATTAGATTATGCTGCACCATCAGTAGCTTTAGCTCAAGCATTTGGTAGAATTGGTTGTTTTTTAGCAGGATGTTGTTATGGAGCAGAAACTGATTTTCCAATAAGTGTAGAGTTTCCATTAGATTCATTGGCACCAGCAGGTGTTCATCTTCATCCAACACAGTTATATTCTGCTGGTTTTGACTTTGCATTAGCAATATTTTTACTTTTGTATTCCCAATATAAAAAACATATTGGAAATGTAGTTTCAATGTATGCTATAGTGTACAGCATTGGTAGATTTTTAGTGGAATTTTTAAGAGACGATCCAAGAGGAAGTATTGGGGTATTAACAACATCACAATTTATCTCTATAATAACCCTTATATTAGGAATAATATTATTTGTTATGTGTAGGAGAAAAGGAAGAAGTGAAAGCGTTGAAAAAAAATAGAGTAATCGCTGCTATACTGATTGGGATGATGGCTACAACATGTGTAAGTTGTGAGCTTATTGATAGTAGTTTGGTAAAACTTGGGCTTAGAAATGAGGATTTTGATTATGTAAAGAACAATAAAGTGGATAAAATTGTAATCCAGAGTGCAAGAGATACAGCATTTAGATTTATTGTTACTGACGAAAATGCGATACAGGATATTTATGAAATATTAAGAAATGGTAAGATAAAAGATACGAAGACTGATTTACAACCAGATTATACTTTTGAAGTATATTATGGTGAAGAGGTGAAAAAATATAGTTATGTTGCTTATCTAGAAGATAGTGATGTTGGTAATTTTTATGATGAAAATAAGAGTTATTATGTATCAAAAAATTTAGACCAGAAAATATTGCAAAATCTATCGTTTATTAGAAAGACTAAGGATTTTGATAAAATATATTATGATTCCATATTGGAAGTATTAAAAGTAGAGAAAGATAATTTGACAGGTCAAAAGGTTGGAATTAATTTAACAGGGGATGTTGATTGTTTAAAGTATATCTTTGCTGTTGATTTAGAAAATTTTAAAAAAGATATAAAGGATGTTATAAGTACTGCTTCATTAGTTGAAAATAATGAAGGGAATTATGATACTGTAGTAAAAGTACAGAACAAGGGATATAGTAGTAAAATATTCAAAACTACTGTAATTGTTGATAATAAAAAAAGTAAGGTATATAGAACTTACTATGTACAAGGAAATTATGAACATAGTGAGTGGAATATAGCTGTAAGTGAACCAGATAAAAAACCAAATGATTGGTAGAGGAGGAAAATAAAATGAGTAGTTGTGATAATTGTAGTAGTAAAAGTTCATGTAATGGAACTTGCACAGAAGGGAATAGCATTTCATTAAAAATATTGCCTAAGTATGGAAAGATATCCAATATTATTGGGGTTGTAAGTGGAAAAGGTGGGGTTGGTAAGTCAACAATAACAGGTATGCTTGCTATAAACCTACAAAAAAAAGGATATAAAGTAGGAGTTTTAGATGCCGATATTACAGGCCCATCAATGCCAAGATTTTTCGGTATAAATGAAAAGAGAGGGGAAATAAAGCCTTTAAATGAAAATGAGGTTAAATTCATTCCAGTAGAAACTGAAAGTGGTATAAAAGTTATTTCAATGAATCTATTAACTAAAGAAGAGGATCAACCATTAATATGGAGAGGACCAGTAATAAATGGTGTTTTAAATCAGATGTATACAGATACAGAGTGGGGAGATTTGGATTATTTATTAATAGATATGCCTCCAGGAACAGGAGATATAGCATTAACTGTTATGCAAAATTTTCCGCTAAAAGAGATAATAGTGGTTTCTACTCCACAAGATATGGTGTCAATGATTGTTAAAAAGGTAGTCATTATGGCTCAGAAGGTTGGAGTAAAAGTAAGAGGTGTTGTTGAAAACATGTCTTATATTGTATGTGAGAATTGTGATAAAAAAATGAGAGTATTTAGTAAAAAGTCAGCAGAAGAAGAAGCAAAGTATTTAGGTGTACCATTAATAGCTGAATTACCTATAGATGTAGATTTTACAGAAGCCTTAAATAAGGGAGAAGCAGAAAAGTATGTAGCCAATAATAAGTTATATACATTAATGTTTGAAGGGTTATATTAATAGGGAATACATAGAAGGATAACAGAGGATAGGTTTCTGTTATCCTTTAATATTGTAGTTTTAGAAAAGTCAACATAAATATTTAAAGAAGTGTAAAAAATGAAGAAAATGATAAAAAAGTAATTGAAAATGTATAAAAAGTATATTTATTATGCAATAAATACAATTGATATAAAAATATATATGAAGTATAATAAGTAAGTACGTTAAGTACTATATATTGTATATGGTGGTGTGAGGCTATGCTATATGTTGTAAAAAGAGATGGTAGAAAAGCAAAATTTGATATAAATAAAATATTTGATGCTATATCTGGAGCAGCAAATGATGAAGGAGTAAATTTTCAGTCTGTTCAAATATCAGAAACTGTTAATAAGGTTGTTAATTATATTAAAACTACAGAAAAACAAGAAATAACAGTTGAAGAAATTCAGAATTTAGTTGAAAAAGCTTTAAAAGAGAGCAATCATTCAAATATTGCTGTAGCATATTCTAATTACAGAAGAGAGAGAACTAAGATAAGAGATATTAAATCTGATTTAATGAAAGCAATAAGAAAAATAGGAATACAAACAGATAGGGATAATGCTAATGTTGGGAATAATTTTAGTTCAAAACTTTTGAGAATAGCATCTGAATCTAACAAGTGGCATAACTTAGCAGATATGCCTAAACATTTAGCAAAGGCACATGAACTTGGAGAATTATATTATCATGATTTAGACAGTTATAATTTAACTACAAACTGTCTTCATATACCAACAAGTGAATTGCTTACTAATGGATTTAATACTGGTTATGGAACAATAAATCCTCCTAGAAGAATAGAAACGGCTGCGGAACTTTCTTGTATATTATTGCAGTCAACTCAGAATGATATGTTTGGAGGACAATCTCATCCTGATTTTGATAATGATATGGCATTATTTATTGAACCAACTAGACAAGAGATTAGAAAAGAATTAAGAGAGCTTGAAATAGATGAAAATAAAATAGAAGAATTAGTTGAAAAGAGATTAATCAAAAAGGTACATCAAGCTATGCAAGGAATAGTTTATAACTTAAATACTATGCATTCAAGAGCGGGTTCACAAGTACCATTTAGTTCTGTAAATATAGGAATTCCTAAATCTAAGGATGCAGCTTTAGTTTGTGAAATATTTTTAAAAGAATATGAAAAGGGACTTGGAAAAGGAGAGCAACCTATATTCCCTAATATTATATTCAGAGTAAAAGAGGGAGTAAATAGAGAGCCTAATGACCCATATTATTATTTATATGAGTTAGCATGTGATGTAGCTGCTAGAAGAATGAATCCTACATTTATGAATATAGATGCAGATTTTAATAAAGAATATTATGATAAGGGTTATATGCCAGCTACAATGGGATGTAGAACTTATTTGATGAAGAATGTTAATGGAGAGCCAGGATGTAAAGGAAGAGGCAATATTGCTCCTGTAACTATTAATTTACCTAGACTTGGTATGCAAGCTAAGAAGAATATAAATAAGTTCTTTGAATTATTTGAAGCAAAGATTGATTTAGCTAAAGAGTCCTTATTACATAGATATAGTGTTCTTAAAAATTTGAGAGTTAAGGATTTACCTTTTGTAGCAGGACAGGGATTAATGAAAGGTGCAGAAAATTTAACTGAAAATGATAGTATAGAACCTATTTTAAAACAAGGTACTTGGGGAATTGGCTTTATAGGTCTTGCGGAGACTTTGGTTGCACTTACTGGTAAACATCATGGAGAAAGCCAAGAATCGAGAGAGCTTGGAGAAAGAATAATAGGATTTTTAAGAGAAAAGTTAGATAAATTTACAGAGGAAACTCATTTAAATTGGAGTTGTTATGCAACTCCAGCAGAAGGTTTATCTGGAAAATTCATAAAACAAGACCAAAAGTTATTTGGGAAAGTAAAGGGAGTAACTGATAAAGATTACTATACTAATAGTTATCATATACCAGTTGGATATAATATATCTATAAAAGATAAAATTGATATAGAGGCTCCATATCATAAGCTTTGTAATGGAGGACATATTAGTTATATAGAGGTTGATGATAATCCTACAGGAAAATGCATTATGAATATATTAAATTATGCTTATAAGCATACTAATATAAGCTATGTTGGAGTTAATTTTCATATAAGATATTGTAAGGATTGTGGAGAGAGCTTAGTTTCTAGTCAAATGAAATGCCCTAAGTGTGGAAGTACGAAAATCCAAGGAATATCTAGAGTTACTGGATACTTAAGTTTTGATGAAAGATTTGGCCCTGGAAAGTCTGCTGAAAGAGATGATAGAATAACTCATACTGGAACAAAATTAAATATGTATAAATAATAAGAAGTGGTATTAATATAATGTTAATGCCACTTTTTTGTATTCTATATAATTGTTATTTATATGCTAATGTGTTAAAATTATAACGATAAAAATAATCGAAACGATAAAAATAGGAGTGTGACATATGGTAAAGTTATATGAAAATGGTGCATATTTACTAGATGGAAGAGAAATTATAGCTGATGGAGCAGAACAAGAAGCTATATTAAAGAGTAAATTAGGGGACAATTTCCCAAGTAAGAAAGAAGCAGCTAAAAATACTATAGCTTATGGTATTTTAAATAAACATAATACTTCAGGGAATATGGAAAAGCTAAAGATTAAGTTTGATAAGGCAACTTCACATGATATTACATTTGTAGGAATAATTCAAACTGCAAGAGCATCTGGACTTGAAAAGTTTCCAATTCCATACGTTTTAACAAACTGTCATAACAGCTTATGTGCAGTAGGTGGAACAATAAATGAAGATGACCATATGTTTGGACTTTCATGTGCAAAGAAATATGGTGGAATGTACGTACCACCTCACTTAGCAGTAATACATCAATTTGCTAGAGAAATGCTTGCAAAATGTGGAGATATGATACTAGGTTCTGATAGCCATACTCGTTATGGTGCATTAGGTACTATGGCAGTTGGAGAAGGTGGACCTGAAATAGTTAAGCAATTATTAAATCAAACATATGATATCAATATGCCAGGAGTTATTGGTATATACTTAACAGGAGAACCTCAAAAGGGTGTTGGTCCTCAAGACGTTGCACTTGCAATTATTGGTGAAGTGTTTGCTAATGGGTATGTTAAGAATAAAGTAATGGAATTCATTGGAGATGGTGTTGAAAAGTTAAGTGCTGATTTTAGAATTGGTATTGATGTTATGACAACAGAAACAACTTGTCTTTCATCAATTTGGAAAACTGATGACAAAATTAAAGAATTCTATGAAATCCATGGAAGAGCAGGAGACTATAAAGAATTAAATCCTGGAAAAGTAGCTTACTATGATGGAATTGTTTATGTGGATTTATCTACAATAAAACCAATGATAGCTATGCCTTTCCATCCAAGTAATGTTTATACTATTGATGAAGTAAACAGCAATTTAATGGATATATTAGATGATGTTGAAAAGAAAGCATTAGTAAGCCTTGGTGGTAAAGTTAATTATACATTAAAAGATAAGGTTCATAATGGTAAATTATATGTAGAACAAGGAGTTATTGCAGGTTGTGCAGGTGGAGGATTTGAAAATATCTGTGCTGCAACTGATATTTTAAGAGGAAAGTCAATTGGTAGTGATGAATTCTCATTAAGTGTATATCCAGCTTCTCAACCAATATATATGGAACTTATTAAAAATGGTAGAATAGCAGATATACTTGCAACAGGTGCAACAGTTCGTACAGCATTCTGTGGACCATGTTTTGGTGCTGGAGATGTTCCAGCTAATAATGGATTAAGTATTCGTCACTCTACTAGAAACTTCCCTAATAGAGAAGGATCTAAGATTACAAGTGGTCAAATTGCTTCAGTAGCATTAATGGATGCTCGTTCAATAGCAGCAACAGCAGCTAATAAAGGATATTTAACACCAGCTACTGAATTTGCAGATATAGAATTTACAAATCCAAAGTATTATTTCGATAAGACAATATATGATAATAGAGTATACAATGGTTTAGGAAATGCTAAGCAAGAAGAGGAAATCAAGTTTGGTCCAAATATAAAGGATTGGCCAAAGATGGTTGCTTTAACTGATAATATGCTGTTAAAGGTTGTATCAGTAATAAAGGATCCAGTTACTACAACTGATGAATTAATTCCATCAGGAGAAACTTCTTCATATCGTTCAAATCCATTGGGACTTGCTGAATTTACATTATCACGTAAAGACCCTGCATATGTTGGACGTGCTAAGGAAATCCAAAAGGCTGAAAAAGCTAGAGTTGCAAATGAATCACCAGTAGAAGCTGTACCAGAATTAAAAGCAGTAATGGATAGCATAAAAGAAAAATTTGCTGATGTTAATAATGATAATACAGGAATAGGAAGCACTATTTATGCAGTTAAGCCAGGAGATGGTTCTGCACGTGAACAAGCAGCTTCTTGTCAAAAAGTATTAGGTGGATGGGCTAATATTGCTAAGGAATATGCAACTAAGAGATATCGTTCAAACTTAATTAACTGGGGTATGGTACCATTCATATTTGAAGATGAAATATGTTTTGAAAATGGAGATTATCTATTTATTCCAGAAATTGCAGATGCAATAAAGAATAAGAAGTCTGTAGTTAAGGCATATATTGCTAATAAAGGAATGAAGGAATTTGAACTTAAGATAGGTGAACTTACTGACGATGAAAGAGAAATTATCTTAAAGGGATGTTTAATAAATTATAACAGAGCATAATATTAAATAATAAAAACCATCTTATTTAGATGGTTTTTATTCCATTATTTTGGAGGTAATTAGGAATGAAAAATAAGGAACAACTACAATTAGCCTTAGATTCAATTTGTATTTATAAGAATCTTTTTAATGAGGGTGTAGGAAAATATTTAACTGAAATTGCGGATAGGCTTAATAATAAGGAAGAGTTTAGTAAGGTAGAGAGAGCATACAATGATTTAGTATATGCATTATTTTCTGAAAGCGAAAACTTATCATTAAGAGAATATTTTATAAAAGAAATGCTTTTAGACCACAATCCATTTAATGTTACTTTAGAGAATAAGGGTGAAGTACCACTTTTTATTATGGATGGATTAAAGAATGAATTAAAGCAGTTAAACAGTATAATAAATTTAAACAGTAAAGAAGTAAAAGCAATATTAATGCAAGAATATGGCGATAATAAGAAAATTGCAAAACAAATAGATAGTTTAATTGATTGGGGAGTTTCAAAGGCTACTTATAAAGCAATTAATAATACACAATTTGAAAAATTAAGAGAAGAATTAATTAAATCTGAAAATATAGCAGATTATCTAGAAGAAATAAAAGATTTTCATAAGGAACATGGAACAGGAAGAGCACCTGCATTTAGTGCTTTTATATGGGAAAGATTTGAAAATGAAGAAGAAGGCCATTTAAGAGAAGTGTTAGAGCCAGATCCAATAAGACTTTCAGAATTAGTTGGATATGAAGAGCAGAAAAAGGAGATAATAGAGAATACAGAGAATTTTTTAAATGGTATACCAGCTAATAATTTATTATTATATGGTTCAAGAGGAACAGGTAAGTCGTCAACAGTAAAAGCAATTTTAAATGAATATTATACTCAAGATTTAAGATTGATAGAAGTTGATAAAGAACAGTTGAGTGATTTTACTAGAATAATTAGATTGTTAAAGCATAAGAAACAAAAATTTATAATTTTTGTTGATGATTTAGTATTTTCAGAAAATGAAGCAAGTTATTCTGCTTTAAAAACTATATTAGAAGGTAGAGTAGAAAATAGACCAAATAACATATTAATTTATGCAACTACTAATAGAAGGCATTTAGTTCAAGAAAAATTTAGTGATAGAGATGATGTCTATGCTCATGATACTAAGGAAGAACAATTATCATTAGCAGATAGATTTGGTATCACAATTAGTTTCTTTGCACCAAATCAAAAGGAATTTTTAAATATAGTTGATGGAATTGTAAAGACTAGAGGTTTAGAAGTTGATGAGCAATATTTACATAGCGAAGCTTTAAAGTGGGAGAAGTGGCATAATGGACGTTCTCCAAGATCAGCAAAACAATTTATTAATTGGCTTGAAGGAGAACTACAAAGAAAGTCAGAAGATAAGTAGGCGATAGTATGGACAAAAAAGTAAGATTAGCTGGAATTGCATATGAAACCTTAGTTAATGGGCCAGGACTTAGAAGGGTATTTTTTTCACAAGGCTGTATACACAATTGTAAAGGGTGTTTTAATAAAGAAACACACAGTTTCACAGATGGCGAAGAGAAGGATATGGATGAACTAATAAAAGCTGTTCAGGAAAACCCTATGCTTGAGGGAATAACCTTTAGTGGTGGTGACCCATGGGAGCAAGCTGATAAGTTTGCTTATATGGCAAAAAAATTTAAAGATTTAGGATTAAATATTTGGTCATATACAGGATATACATATGAATATATTTTAGAAAATCTTGATAAAAGACCTGGGTGGAGAGAGTTTATTAATAATATTGATGTACTAGTTGATGGTAAGTTTGAAGAAGATAAAAAAGATGATAATCTAGTTTATAGAGGGTCTTCTAATCAAAGGATAATAGATGTAAAACAAAGTTTAATTAATAATGATGTTATTCTAAAATTACAATAGATATTTTATAAAAGGGATGGAGTTTATGAGGATAAGAACGATAAAGGGTAAAATGATTTTTGTTGTTACTTTAGTAACAACCTTAGCCTTACTTGCTAGTGGAATTGTTGCTGCATTAATAGCTAAAGAAAAAGTAATGACTTCTTTTGAACGGCAATTGACTTCAACAGCTGAGAAATCAGCACAAAATGTAAATGCATGGATTGAAAAAGAAATTGCCAATGTTGAATCAGCAGCCAAAGATATAGGTATATTAAAAAAAATGAAGAATATTTACCTAGTGAAGACAAACAAGTTTTATTCCACGAAGTTTCAGATGGAATATATGCTGATTTAGCAGCAGAATTAAGTGATAATAATATAGTTA
>JALENK010000058.1 GCA_022767515.1 Clostridium sp. | reverse complement strand
GTGGGAATCGAACCCACCTTTTCAGCTTGGAAGGCTGGAGTATTACCGATATACGATACCCGCATATTTTGGAGCGAAAGACGGGACTCGAACCCGCAACATCCACCTTGGCAAGGTGGCGCTCTACCAATTGAGCCACTTCCGCATATTTTATTTAAATGGAGCGGGTAGTGGGAATCGAACCCACCTTTTCAGCTTGGAAGGCTGGAGTATTACCGATATACGAGACCTGCATATATTGGAGCGAAAGACGGGACTCGAACCCGCAACATCCACCTTGGCAAGGTGGCGCTCTACCAATTGAGCCACTTCCGCATAAAGTTGGTGCAGATGAAGGGAGTCGAACCCCCACGCCGAAGGCGCTAGATCCTAAGTCTAGTGCGTCTGCCAATTTCGCCACATCTGCATTAAATTTGGTGGCTTACTGGGGAATCGAACCCCAGACACCTTGATTAAAAGTCAAGTGCTCTACCGACTGAGCTAGTAAACCAAACATTTAAATGGCAGGGATAGCAGGATTCGAACCTACGAATGCCAGAATCAAAATCTGGTGCCTTACCGCTTGGCGATATCCCTATATCATGGGGTGAGCGATGGGACTTGAACCCACGACAACCAGTGCCACAAACTGGCGCTCTGCCAACTGAACTACACTCACCAAAAAAATAAATGGTGCGCTATCAGGGGTTCGAACCCGGGACACCCTGATTAAGAGTCAGGTGCTCTACCAACTGAGCTAATAGCGCATAAAATGGTGCGTTTTAAGGGATTCGAACCCCTGGCCCACGCCTTAGAAGGGCGTTGCTCTATCCAGCTGAGCTAAAAACGCATATTGAGTTTTATAGATTCTCAATAAATCTAATGGAGCAGGTAGTGGGAATCGAACCCACCTTTTCAGCTTGGAAGGCTGGAGTATTACCGATATACGATACCTGCATATTAAATTGGTCGGGGTGACAGGGATCGAACCTGCGACCTCATGGTCCCAAACCACGCGCGCTCCCAGCTGCGCCACACCCCGTGAGTGTATTTCATTTGACTGGTAGTTCTCTTTCCGAAAAACCATGCCTTAAAGTTCTCAACTTCAGAACAGTATGTATCTTACCACACTTAAAAATCTTTGTCAAGACTTTTTTTAATGGAGCAGGTAGTGGGAATCGAACCCACCTTTTCAGCTTGGAAGGCTGGAGTATTACCGATATACGATACCTGCACATTGTCATAATACAAAGTTTAACTTGGTCGGGGTGACAGGGATCGAACCTGCGACCTCATGGTCCCAAACCACGCGCGCTCCCAGCTGCGCCACACCCCGATTAAATCATTTGTATCGCAACGACAATGATTATTTTACATTAACATATATAATTCGTCAATAGTTTTTTTGAATTTTTTTAATTTTTTTTTATTTAAATAATTTCTTTAAAATTAACCTGTACTTTTTTGCCTTGTTGCACATCTAAAAAAACTACATATCTTCCCCTTAAATTAGGCATTGATACACTTCCTGGATTAACAAAAATAATATCCCTATACTCCTCCATAAAGTTTTGATGCGTATGCCCAAATAACACTACATCAGCTCCTATTTCCATACCTTTACAATATATAGATGTATAACTAGACTTAACACCATAATTATGCCCATGTGTAAAAAATATTTTCTTACCTTCAACATCTATAACCTGTTCTTCTGGATATTTTTTAGATATATCACAATTTCCTCTTACTCCATATACCCTTCCTTTAAATCCATCTTCCAATAATTCTATATCGTCTGTATTATCACCTAAATGAATTAATATGTCTGCTTCCTGTATTACTTTTTTTACTTTCTCTATATAAGTCATTTTTCTATGTGTATCACTTACTACTGCAACAATCATAACATCTCTCCTATCCTTTGTTTTAATATACCTAATGCATTGCTTCTATGACTTACTCTGTTTTTTTCCTCAGAAGATAATTCTCCAAATGTCTTATTTAAAGGTTCATAAAAAAATAACGGATCATAACCAAAGCCCTCTTTTCCAGATAGCTCTTCTAAAATCTTTCCTTCAACCTCTCCTGTTATAGCTAAATATTTCCCCTTATCATTTATTAATGCTAACTGACAAACAAATTTTGCACTTCTATGAACCATATCTATACCTTTTAATTCATGTAATAATTTTTCATTATTTTTTCTGTCATTACCATGTTCGCCTGCATATCTAGCAGAATATACTCCTGGTGCACCATTTAAATAATCAACTTGAAGACCCGAATCATCTGCTAAAACAATAAATTCCTTATCTCCTCTATCTATTAGATATTGTGCTATCTCAGTTGCCTTTTTCTTGGCATTTTCTTCAAATGTCTCCCCATCCTCTTCAACTTCTATATTAATACCTTCATCTTTTAATGATTTAACTTCAAAATCTAAATCTGTAAGTATAGCTTGAATTTCCTCTATTTTGTGCTTATTATTACTTGCAAGTATAATTTTTTTCATCATTCTCCTCCTGTTCCAATCCACAATGCATCCATCTTCAATGCATCCTTTTGTATTTGTATCATATTTTTAATACCTTTTTCTCCTAAATCTAGTAATTCACTTAATTCACTTCTGCTGAAAGGACTTTCCTCTCCTGTTCCCTGCACTTCAACTATATTATAATCATCAGTCATTACAATATTCATATCAACCTTTGCTTTTGAGTCCTCTTGATAGCATAAGTCTAAAAGCTTTTCTTCTGCTACTATCCCAACACTAGTCGCCGCTACAAAGCTTCTAATTGGATATACCTTAAATGGTTTTGCTTTATGAATCTTATTTACAGCATCTACTAATGCTATAAAGGCTCCAGTAATTGAAGTGGTTCTCGTTCCGCCATCAGCTTGAATAACATCACAATCAACCCATAAAGTTCTTTCACCTAAGGCTTTTAAATCTACTACTGATCTTAATGCCCTTCCAATCAGTCTTTGTATTTCCATTGAACGACCATCCATTTTCAATCTAGATATATCTCTATTTTTCCTATTATCTGTTGCTCTTGGAAGCATACTATATTCAGCTGTTATCCATCCTTCCCCTGTCCCTTTCAGAAATGGGGGAACCTTTTCCTCTACAGAAACATTACAAAGAACCTTTGTATCGCCGACCTCAATAAATACAGAACCCTCTGCATATTTAGTGTACTGACGTGTTATTTTTACACTTCTTGATTGATCATTTTTTCTACCATCAATTCGCATAGTTATTTCCTCCAAATATTTTTTAACTATTCAATAATAATATTATTTTATAATACCATGAAAAATCTATACTAATTCTATTTTTTTCTCATATTAATAATATAACTATATTTTATTTGAGGTGATTATTTTGAAATATATAGGTCCATTCCTAAAAATGAATAAACTTTCTAATGAAGATATATGTGGACAATTATTTCATTTATCTAAGGAAGCAGTAAAAACCATTTCGCTAAATTCGAAGTGTGGAATTACATTTTCATTTAGATCTTCAAAAAAATCTCATACTCATAATGATATTAACATATCCAAAGATTTTTCACCACTCATTTGTATATACAAAAAAGCCTCTCCTTTGTTTTTACACAATAAAACTAACTATGGATTTGATGATACCTCATTCAAAAAAGAAATATTGCCAAAAACTAATGCTCTTATGACTCTTTGTATATTAGAATTATATGATTACTATGATAATTATAAATCTAATTCAAAATCTATCTTATCAATACAAAATGTATATAAAATTCTATGTGAAAAGCAACTTAATTTTTATTCCCAAAATTTAAGAAATTCCGATGGAATGTTTATTGAAAGAAAAAATTCTACAACTAATACCTTAAAAGGATATTCATTGTCTGACCATTACAAAAAAGTTACTCTTGAAGATCAAGCTTTTATGATGGCTGCCTATTATGCATTTTATTATTATTTCCCAACTAATGAACTAGCTAATGACTATAAAAACTTCTCAAATGAAATTTTAAATATGTTAATACAGTCAAAGGATGACTTATATAATACTTCATTTGAAGAAATAGAAATGATACTTCTAGCCATCATATTAGCCTATAAATACTCTAATAATGATAAATGTAAGGAATTGATAATTGATTTATGTGACTTTTTAATTTCAAAATATGATGATAATCCTAGTCTCCAAGAAAAAATTGATTTAACTTCTTTATTTTATCTTTTACTAATAGAATCCTATAAATATACAAATATGTTAGCTTTCAAAGAAAAATCCACAGAAATAATAGAGTATTTGGAAGGTTTATATGATTCTTCAAAAGGCATATATATTAAAAATTCAAATAAAAAAGAAATCAAATATAACTCTGATGAATTGTGTTTATACTTTTTAGCACTATTTACTGAAAATTATGATAAATCTGAATTAAAAATGAATAATATAATTTCATCCTTATATAAAAATATATTTATTAATTCAGGTATAATATCTTCTTGGCCATCTGCCCCCACTTTAGATGAAGTTGAAAGATATAAGTTTCTTTCACTAAACTCAAAGGATATGCTAGAGGAAAGTTACTTTAGAATGCCAAGCTTTTCAACGCCTGAATCTATAGGCATAGCTCCTATATTTTTTAAAAAGGCAACTTATTCAAAACGAAAAAATATTTTTTCTGCCTCTAAGTCTTCTTTCGACAGTAGTAAAAATGTATTTATTTTCTTTAATTTTATATATCATTTAAAATCCAAGGTAATAAATACAATCTTTTAAAAAACATAACCTTGCAGCACTAATATTTCAGTGCTGCAAAATCTATATTATAATAATAATCTAACACTAACTTATTAATTTTTTCTGATAAACATAAATTTTCATTAAAATAACATACAGGTATTATCTGACATTTTAATAAAAATATATTCTCTAAGCTCTTAAATTCTTCTTTATTCATTTTTTCACTATTAGAATCTTTATATATTTTTTCTATATATGAGTAAAATTTATCATCATCACTATTTATTAATACAATAGTATATTTATCATTTAATTTCTCTTCAAACTCTTCCTCATTTAATAAATAATATTTTATATTATAATTTTTATTTTTCTTGAACCATTCACTTAAATATTCACAAATTTCTCTATTCTTCTCATCTTTCTTTGCATTTATTATTATATTTCCTTCTATATCACCACCTGCTTCAATATTGTTAATAAATACCTTCCTATCTTGAACAAGATTTAAATTATTAATTTCCTCTCTAAAATAACAACCTTTAGAATTAGTTATTTGCTCACAAGATTCTTCTTCATATGCATCTATGGCTTGATTTATATCTCTATAGATAAGCCTTCTAGAATTTATAGGTATTTTCTGTTCATTAATTCCTAGATACAAACCTGTATTTAATTCACATTTTATTACTTTATCTTTTTCCATCCTCCTAATCTCGCTTAGCGGTGGAGAAAAAATAATATCTCTTTCTCCCATATAATATTTTGCCATTGCAATCTCTTTACTAATATCATTTATAAAAAATACTTTTTTTGTTTTATCCTTAACCGCAATAATACTAATGGTATCTTCACTAATATTATCTATAAAATAATCTCCAGAATATCTTATTTTTTTATAGTTCTTATTTATATCTCTCCACAAATTTAAATTTTCCCTAATCCTATATTTAATTTTTGTTAATTCATCAACAAAATTTTCTGATATTTCATTTAATCTAAATTTTATTGAGTCATTATCGATATGTATAGCAACATTTTCATTAAAATTCCCCATTCCTTTCTTATAATCAGAAACGCCATATACATTTAATAATGCTTTAATGTCTTTCTCATTTGATACATCTATGAGTTCCTTAAAAAACTTCCATACATCCTTTGCATTAATTTTAGCTCCATCACTCCAATATATATCCTTTCTTAATTTAAATACATATTCTAATCCGTTGTCTTTCTTTTCATAGCTTTCTGCTAAATCACATATTACTTTCCCTTTAGAATCCTTTTTTACTAATCCTCTACTAATTGCAGAAATAATATCCTGCTCTCTTATTGATAAATTAGAAACTTCTAATAGATTAGAAGGCATATTTATTAAAGAATATCTAATATCTTGTCTATCTACATTAGTATTTACTGTAGTTTCTTCTTCCCTGTCAATAAAACTACATAAAAATAAAATAAATATAATAATTAAAAAACTAATAACTATCTTTTTCATTTATACTCCAAAAATATTTTTATATTTTTTAATTATTCCCACTTTTTTAAATTTAAAACATAAAAAAATATATTGCCTCATTTCTAAATAAAAATAAGACAATATATTTTTTAATAAACTAAGAATGTAGAATATATTAACACTACCGATAAAAGTAAACAAATAATTGACATAACAATTCTTTTTTTCCCATATTCACAAATTATAAATTTTAAAGCTAAAATAATTAATGTTATTGAAAGTGAAATTTGTATTGGTCTATATGATTTAAAAACCATACCTACAAACAAAAACTGATAAGATGTTAAAAATGTACATATTATAATAAAGCAAGTAATATAAGCTGAAATGACGCTTAATACTCCAATTAATTTTTTCATTTTATAAGCTCCTTAAACTCTTCTTCCGAAATAATTGTTATACCTAAGCTTTCTGCCTTTGTAAGCTTACTTCCTGCCTCCTCTCCAGCTAACACATAAGCTGTTTTTTTACTAACAGAGCCACTAACTTTTCCTCCAAAATTTTGAATTATTTCAGCTGCCTCATCACGAGTCATACTTGGTAAAGTTCCTGTAAGTACAAAAGTCTTTCCTGCAAATCTATCATCCTTTTTGTTTTCACTTACCTTAGAATCCATATTTACTCCAAGTTCTCTAAGTCTATTAATCATTTCAATATTTTTATCATTTTTAAAAAAACTTAAAATATCATTGACTATAATATCTCCAAAGTCTGGTAAATTAATTAATTCTTCATAATCTGCTTTAATTATTTCATCCATATTTTTATAATTAGATGCTAATACCCTTGCTGATTGTTTACCTAAATTTCTAATTCCAAACCCTGTAATAAGTTTATCTATATCATTTTGCTTAGATTTTTCTATTGCTTTTAATAAATTATTTACTGATTTTTGTTTTCCTATAATTCCCTTTTCTATAATTTCATCCTTATACTTATCTAAATTATATATATCTGATACATTCTTAATATACTTATCCTCTATTAATGCTTCCACTGCACTAGGTCCAAGCCCCTCTATGTTCATGGCATCCTTAGATGCAAAATAAGTTATACCTCTCATTGCCCTTGCATAACATTCTGGATTTGTACAGTGAGTATGGGCACCATCTTTCTCTCTTTCAGTCTTAGCTCCACATATAGGACACTCACTTGGAATTATATATTTTTCAGTATTTTCTGGTCTCTTATTAATCACTACCTCTAATACTTCTGGTATAATATCTCCAGCCTTTTGGACAAGTACAGTATCCCCTATTCTAATATCTTTTTCTTCTATATAATCTTGATTGTGAAGTGTTGCCTTACTAACAGTTGTACCTGCAAGCCTAACTGGCTTTAATATTGCAAGCGGTGTAAGTCTGCCTGTTCTTCCTACTTGAATTTTTATATCTTCTATTACGGTTTTCTTTTGTTCTGGTGGATATTTATATGCTGTAGCCCACTTTGGAACCTTACTTGTAGTTCCAAGTTTTTCTCTATCCTCTAAACTGTCAACCTTCACTACTGCACCATCTATTCCATAAGGAAGTTTCCATCTGACCTTCCCTATCTTTTCAATTGCTTCCCACACTTCATCCCCTGTGCTACATACTGCATAATCAGGACTTATTATAAAGCCTTGTTCCTTAAGCCATTCTAAAGTTTCAGTGTGTGACTTAAATTCCTTTCCTTGAACTACTTGAAGATTAAATACAAATATATCAAGCTTTCTTTCTTTAACAACCTCTGGGTCAAGTTGTCTTAATGTTCCCGCTGCACAGTTTCTAGGATTAGCAAATAATTTCTTTTCTAATTCCTCTTGTTTTCTATTAGCTAGTTCAAAATTTTCATTAGACATATATACTTCTCCACGCACTTCTAAATATGGAAGCTTAGTCTTTATCTTTTTAGGAATAGACTCTATTTCAAGAAGATTTTCATAAACAGATTCTCCAATTATTCCATCTCCTCTTGTAATACCTTCCTTGAACTCGCCATCATAGTATCTTAATACAACTGATAAGCCATCTATTTTCTTTTCCACTACAAAAGTCGGATTACTTAATTCCTCTTTCATCTTATCTACAAATCCATATACCTCTTCCTTTGAAAATACATCCTGAAGACTTATAACAGGAACATCATGCTCCATCTTTTTAAGTTCCCTTTTAACACTCCCACCTACTTTTTGTGTTGGTGACTCCTTCAAAGCATATTCTGGATGTTCTTTTTCTAACTTTCTAAGCTCCAAAGATAATTTGTCATATTCAAAATCTGAAATTTCAGGATCATCTTGATTATAATATCTGTCATTATGATAATTTATAAGCTTCCTTAACTCTTCTATTCTATCTTTAATTTCCATATATACCACCTTATAATTATAATAATTCAAGTCTTGCAAGAGACATTAAAAATGTTTTAATACCTTGCTTATCAAATGCAATAGTAAGCTTTTTATCTCCTTTTGATGGAGTAATACTCACTATTGTTCCAACTCCAAACTTACTATGTTTGACCTTTTTACCTACTTTAACATTATCATCAGTTAATAATTTTTCATTACTATCCGAACCTACTGTAAATCTATTTACTTCACTATTGCCTGTAAGACCAGAACTAGACACCGTTTTGTTCATAGACGCTCTTAAGCTGTGGGGATTATTTAAAGCTTCCCTTCTTCTAAAACTTACAGTCTCTGTTGGGTCTATCCCTGTTCTCACGTTAATATATTCCTTTAATTCTGGTTTTATTTCAAAAATAAAATCAGACTGACTATAGCATGATTCTCTACCAAAAATTCTTCTAATTTCAGCAGAAGTTAAAAATAACTGTTCCTTCGCTCTAGTAATTGCCACATAACAAAGTCTTCTAGATTCCTCCATTAAAGACTCATTCTCTATATCTGCATTACTTGGAAATATACCATTTTCCATTCCTACCATAAAAACTATAGGAAATTCTAATCCCTTGGCACTGTGTACTGTCATCAAAACCACCTTACCTTCAGAATCTTCATCTTCTTCAAGCTTATCAGTATCTTGTATTAATGATACCTTTTCTAAGTAGGCTTCAAGCGTTGCCTCTTCTGTAGTCTTTTCAAATTCAACAGCATCTGTAACTAATTCCTTTATATTTTCTATTCTTGCCCTATCCTCTATACTTTTAGATTTTTCTAATTCCTTTAAATATCCACTATCTTTTAAAACAGTTTCTATAAGTATTGATGGTGATACTGTCAGACTTAAATCCATTAATTCTTCGATTAATGTTGTAAATTTTTCTATAGAATTTATATTTCTAGATGTTAAAGCTGAGATACTTCTAACTTCCATTAATGCATCCCACAGACTCATATTAAACTCATTTGCAAACTGCTGAACCTTATCCATAGTAGCCTCTCCTATACTTCTTTTAGGCACATTGACTATTCTTTTTAAGCTAATATCATCTGCTGGATTTAATAAAACCCTTAGATAAGCTAAAATATCTCTTATTTCTTTTCTATCATAGAATCTTATTCCACCTATTATCTTATAAGGTATAGTCTTTCTTCTTAGTTCATCTTCAAATATACGAGATTGTGCATTTGTTCTATAAAGTATTGCAAAATCCGAATTTTTCCTACCTTCTTTATGCTTTATATTAGCAATGGTATTAGCTACAAACTCTCCTTCACCTCTATCATTAAAAGCCCTGTAAATCTTAATTTTATTTCCTGCTTCCTGCTCTGTCCTTAATGATTTTCTCTTTCTATTTGAATTATTTGCAATTACAGTATTTGCGGCCTGTAATATATTATTTTTTGACCTATAATTTTGCTCAAGCTTTATTACCTTCGCCTCTGGATAGTCCTTTTCAAAATCTAAAATATTAGTAACATCTGCACCTCTCCACGCATATATACATTGGTCGTCATCACCAACAACACATATATTTTTATATTTTTCAGCAAGAAGCTTTACAAGCTGATACTGTGCTCCATTTGTATCTTGATACTCATCTACCATTATATATTTAAATTTTCTTTGATAAAATTCTAATACCTCTGGATTTTTCTTAAATAATTCTACCGTCTTACATATTAAATCATCAAAGTCCATAGCATTATTTTGCTTCAGCCTTTTTTGATATAGTAAATATACATCCGCTATTTTATTTTCTCTATAATTATATTCATTCTCTCTTTTGTAACTTTCTGCTGTCTGCATCTTATCCTTAGCTCTTCCGATTTTTCCAGCAATCTCTTTGTAAGTTATCTCTTTATCATTTATATCTAAAATCTTCATACAATCATTTATTAATGTCTTCTGATCTTGAGAATCATATATAGTAAAATTGCTCTTGTAGCCAAGCTTATCTATTTCTCTTCTAAGTATTCTTACACATACAGAGTGAAAAGTTGATATCCACATATTTTCTGCCTTACTTCCTACAAGTGCTGTCACTCTATCTTTCATTTCTTTTGCAGCCTTATTAGTAAATGTAATAGCTAATATATTATAAGGAGGAATATCTAAGTCCTCTATCATATGAGCCATTCTATAAGTAAGTACTCTTGTTTTCCCTGAGCCTGCACCTGCTAATATTAAAACCTGGCCATCTATAGTAATAGCTCCTTCATATTGTTCCTTATTTAACAATGATTTTAAATCCAATTATTAGCGACCTCCTCAAACATTAGAATATCTTAATATTATACCACATTCTTGTAATTTTAATCCTATAAATGAGAAAAAACGTTCGCCTTTTTTTATAGCGAACGCTTTTTCTTTTATCTTTTCATTATTTCTCTCTTTATATCTTCAAAAGAAATTAAAAATTAATATTGATAATCTAGCTTTTTAAAGAAATCTACTTTAGGTTCAAGGAATTTAAATCTGTGATTTTCTCCATCCTTAAAGTAAACTGAGATACTATCAAATATCTTATCCCAATTCCAAATCTCTTCATCAACATTTAAATATTCCCTAAACATTTCACAGCCATCTGGTGCTATAGGATGTACTAACATGGCAATAACCTTACATGCATAGAAACAGTCAGATACAGTCTTGAACTTTAAGTCTTCCTCTTTAATATTCTTAGCCCAATACTTATTTACTTGTCTTATTAAATCATCAAGAACATAGGCTATTCTATGGAATTCATGATTATACATATGTTTTTCATATTCATAAACATTTTTCTCTACAAGCTCCTTAATTTCTTGACTTACTTCATCACTTGGTAAGTTTTCTTCTAAGCTTTGAAGAGTGTAGAAGCATGAACGAATAAGTCTGTTAAATACATTAGTTAATAGATTACCTTCTTTAATTACAGGGTCTTTATCTGTTCTTTCTTCTTCCTTTAAGTAAACATTAGGCTTGAATGAAGCACTCTTTGATGATAAGCCAAGGCTCATAAAGTGCATTCTTAATTGGTCCTTTGTATAGAATTCTAATAAATCTTCTGCCATAGGTGGTTTTATATCCGAACTACTACTTGCCTTCTTATCCATAAATAATATATGTTTATTAGCTATGATATGAGGTAACTTTATCTTATTAAAATCAATATCCTTACCCTTAATCTTTTTGTAAGCTAAAAGCATAGCCATTTCAGCTATTGAATAGAAATAGATATTATCCTCACCTATAAATTGATATACCATAGAATCTTCGCTTTCCCAGAACTTTTTAAATTCATCTGGCTCTTTTCCTATTGATTCTAAATAAGTCTTAGTAAATGAAATAGGTGCCCATAGAGATTCAGGCCATACATAGAAAGTTAAATCCTTTAAATCTTCTTTATCTGGAAGCTTAACTCCCCATTCAATGTTTCCTGATAATCTAAATGGTACTAAAGTTTTTCCACTTGTATAATGTATACTTAGTTTATCTAAAACTTCCTTAGCCTTATCTCTATCATCTAATTTATCAAATATGAAAGTAACAGATGGCTTTTTCTCTTCATTTATTGTTTCATGTGAAGGGAATTGACCTTCTAATTCTTCTAAATTCTCTATATACTTCTTATGTACATATATTACTGGTTTCTTTAACGATTCTTCGATAGCTTTAAGTTCAAACTTTCTTCTATTAGTATTTCTCTTTAAGAATTCATTTAATTCTATCATTTCATCCATATAATCATCCAAAGCAAAATACCAATTGTCTACATTTTTTAATACTGGTTTTTTACCTGATAACGTACTTATTGGATCAATTAAATCTTCAGCCATATATTGATGACCTAATGAACATTCTTCTGCATAAGCCTTTTCTGATGTACACCCTTCAATTGGACATTTACCAACAACCTGCCTACCATTTAAGAAAGTTTTCTTTTCTTCATCATAGAATTGTAGTGCTGATAGCTTTTTAATATATCCATTTTCGTATAGTGTATTAAAAATTTCTGCTGAAACTTCATCATGTATCTCACCGCTTCTTGAAAGTGCTGATGCAGCGAATATATTTAAGCTTATATCATAATCATCTAAAGTTTTCTTTTGAGCCTTATGATTTTCCATTACATATTCAGTAATAGACTTATCATATCCTTCTTCCTTAAGCTTTCTATAACTTTCTGATATTGGAGAACCATAACAATCTGTACCAGATACAAAAATAACATTCTCCTTACCAATTCTATCTCTTAAAAATCTTGCAAAAATATCTGCATGAACAAACATTCCTCCAACATGACCAAAATGTAGTTTTTTGTTTCCATAAGGCATTCCTGCTGTTATTATTGCCTTCTTTGGAAATATTGGTCTATCATCTCGACCTAATCTTTTATTAATCATTATATACACTCTCCTTTATATTCTGTCATTAAAATTTGTCAATAAATCTTATAATTTAGCAAGCTTCTTTTCAAGTAGTTCTCTTAATTTATCACTGTCTCCAACTGTAAAACCATTTTTATCTATACTGCAAAATTGATTTTTAGCCACCTGAATATGAAAATATTCTTTAGTCTCACACCATTTCATATCTTCATTCCATTTAGACTTGGATTTACCAACCTTTGACTTCATAATTATTTCATCTTCATTAAATTTATATTCTAAATAATCTGAAAGTGCCACCATATTCTTATAAACCTTATTAGCAACTAATACAGTTGCACCTGGATAAAATGCAAATATGCTCACAACTCCAATAATACAATATAATACTATAGATGTTGTATCTGAACTATTATCTACAAATAGCATTTTACCTGCCATAAAAAAGGCTACTATTGAAACAATTAGACAAAGATATTTAGTAATTATATTAAATCTTACGCCATATTTCTCAACTACCCTTAACATATCTTTGGTAAGCTTTTTTGTAATCATTGTTTTATTTTCTATCATAGACTTTTCCGTTACTGAAAACTTATAAAAGTTTATAAAAAATATATAAAACTTTAGGTTTCATTCCTTTTTCAACGTATCTGCTTTGATAATAGAAAATCTATTACTACTAACATTTGATATAATACTACGTAAACGACAAAGCGAT
>JALENK010000021.1 GCA_022767515.1 Clostridium sp. | reverse complement strand
ATCTGTTGTATTTATATATTCTTCTCTTATCTTATTAAGTCTTTCAATAATTATATCCATAATATCTTCATCTTCTTCATTATATACAAATAAATCTCTTGTTATTGATGTTGTCTTATGAAGAAGTCTATGCATTGTTGAACAACTGTTCTTTGTGTTAAAATGATAAGTATCAAATTCTGACCAAATATATCTTGGCATATCAATATCACACCAAACGTGAATTTGTCTCATAAATTTACAGTGTTCTGTCCCAGATTTTAATAATCTTTGAGCTAGGCTTAAATCATTATCTCCTATAACTATATTATTCCCCTCATTAACTGTATCACTTAAATTCCAGCTATTCATTGGGTTTCTCATCCCCTTTAATGCTGACATTAATCCTGCCACTTCAAGTGTTTTTATATCTATCATCTATTTTCTTCCTCCATTTATCACTTCTATTTTTGCATTCCTAAAACATCTTACCTTAAATTCATTATTACATTTTGGACATGCACATATATGCCTTCCCTTTTTTAGTGGTAATCTCAAAACTGTCTTACACTTAGGACATTTCTTATAAATATTAGTTTTTCTATCCTTCCACTTTCTCTTTGTAAGTTTAAATTTACCTGTGATTTTGTTTTGAAATTTTAAATATTTCTGATTCTCTTTACTTCTTCTAGATATATCTCTTGAGAGAAATCTATAAAAGAATATAAGTGTTATCATAAGTTCAAGCACTGCTATTACAGGAAGCTTAATAAAAATACTAACAACAAAAAGAATCATATAAATTACAAATATAAACTTATTAAGTGAATCTACTCCATTTCTGCCATAAAAAAACTTATATAGTTTGTTTCTAAAATTATTATTCATAAAATTCCTCCTTATATTATTCTAATAATTATATCACAAACTTAGAAAATTGGTTCTTGATTATTCATAGAATAACCATCTGTTTTAATATCCTTTAAGTCAATATCTTCCTTTACACTTACTTGCTTTAACTTTTTGACAACTCCATAAGGCTCTTCTAATGATAACTCTTCTCCTCTACCTGATATAACCCATAGAATCTTATAATTCTTAGGAATAACCTCTAATTTTTGTTCTCCTTTACCATCAGTAAAATATATTAAAAAGTCTATTCTTTTTGAATTTGCATATTCAAATACAGGTGAAAACTTTGTTCCTCCTCCATATGCTTCTCTATTTTTGACTTCCTTAATACTTCTGACTGTATATGTTCTCCTTATTTCCCTATCACACTCAATAATTGTAATTTCATGATTATAATTTCTAACAATTGATAATACTTCCCTTATAGCTTGCTTAAATTCTTCATTACTAATACTACCACTTACATCTAGTGCAACAACTATTTTAGCTTTATAACTTCTAAGCTCTCCTCTTAAATCCAATCTCTCTGATTGTCTTCTATTTCTCCTTGTATTAGTTTTCTTTTTATTTGCCGTAACTGTACCCATTATCTTTTTTAAATATAAATTCCAAGGTAATTCCCCTCTTATACTTTTTGAAGCATAAACCATATTCTTTACCAAATCTGGCATTATACCCTTTTGTGCTCCACTTATATACTTTTGTGTAAAATCCATTAATGTCTTATCATCTATATTATTACTCTGATTCCAAATTTCATGAGACTTCTGTACCTCAAATTCAGATTCTACATAATTATGAGCATCCTCTTCTTCAGAAGAAATTACATCTATCATTTCACCCTTTTTATCCTCTTCTAACTGCTGAATTTCTTTTTGAATATTATCAACATAGTATTCAAACGAATTATACGGCTTTAAATCTAAATTATATTTGTTATTAATATAGTTTAATGTTATTGAATAATAGGGAAGGTTATCTAAATACTGATTTACCACAACATCCATAGCAAGATTTATGGCAAGTGATGAATATTTATCTTTTAGTCCCCTCGCTCTTATCATATGAAAAGATAATAAATGATATATTTCATGCTTAATTGATGACTGCATCTGCTTTAAACTAAGCTCTAAAAAAATAATTGGATTAAAATAAATATAATACTTTGCATTCTTAAAGTTAACTGCTGTAGCACTTGATATATTAAAGCTTATCTGCCTTTCCATCTGAAATAGAAAATATCCATAAAAATTATCTTTATCACTTATTAAGCCAGTGCACACTTTATCCACAATTTCTAAGAATTTTCCGCTTAAATTTTTCGAAATCTGTGGATTAAATGTTAATTTTGATTTGTTACTCTTAGTCATTTCCACATTATTTACTATTTTGTTTATTTCTTTTTTTAGATTTTCTACTCTGTCTTCAAAGCTATTTTCCATAGTATCACCGCTAATCACCCTTCTACATTACGACTTTGAAGTATGTATCAATAAACTTATCATTATTAAGTGCCTCTTCATAAACATTACTATAGTTTCTCTTCATTTCCTTCATAATTCCTATCATTAAATCTACAGGATAATAATTTATAAAGTCAATAAATCTATCTATATAATTATTTATAGCTTTTACCTTATCTAATTTCTTAAGAATATTTATAGCTATCAAATATAACCTTGTATGGCTTTCACTTTTTATTTTATCTATTATCTTTGAGTTCATATCTTTTCCTTCAAACACATCTTCAAAAGATATTAACTCTTCTGCATCAGACTCAATGAATGATATAAATTCTTCTGCAATAACATTTCCTACATTTCCTTTTAAAACATTCAATAAAACCTCTCTATTTTCTGACTCCTCATCATATACATTTAAAATTTTAGATATTCTCTCATAGCTTCTAGGTGTAGCATCTACATCTTGTTCATTTTTCTTGTATAAATACTCTGGAAATGTTGATATAAAAGCTATAACCTTACTATTTATATTAGACTCCATAGCCCAGTCAATCCAATCCTCTGCATCACATTCCATTCTAAGCCATACAAACCTATTTTCTTGAGCTGAATCCATATCTACAACCTGATAATCAAAATCTTCTCCATATTTTCCTGATGGATTCATTGCAGCTAATATTTTTACACTTGAAGGAAGATTATACCCATTTATCTCTCTATTTAAAATAAGATTCATAAGTTCTTGCTGTACGGCATGCTCACATCTGTTTATTTCATCTATAAATAACAATACATTCCTACCCTTATTTATTTCTTCATCTATTTTTTTCAACTTAGTATGAATAGCATAAACTGTAGCCTTTTGTTTTGAAATATTTCCAAAATCATCTTTTACCTCATACTCTTCTATAGTAGGAAGTCCTCCTATTTCCCCCTCTTTTAAAAGGTTCCCATCAATCGATACTAAAGTCAGCTTTTCTTCCATTGCAAGTCTTTTTGCAAGAGCAGTTTTCCCTATTCCACTTTCACCAACTATTAGTGGAACTTCCCTTGCCTTTAAAATTAATTTTACACTCTTTAATGTATTTATAAAATTCATCTTTTCATTCCCTTTCAAAATTCTTTAGTTAATTTTTAATTTTTCATCAACCGTTATCCTCTTAGCTTTTTTACTTCCATATTCATAAATAAATCTTAATTTATCAAAGCTTATAGCTTCACAATTCAAAAAATCCCTAATATACTTTTCTGATACATTTTCATCTTGTATAACATCCTTTAATATCTCTTTAATTTCATTTTCTGATATTTTATTAAATATATACTTAACTATTAATATGTTTTCTCTTAAAAAAATATTAATTCTTTTTTTATCTAAATCTTCTATAAAATTTATGGCTGCTTCATTGATTTTAATTGCCTCTATCTCAGCCTTTAAGCTTGGATTTTCAATATATCTTAGTGCATCATATTTTACTTTAATAGCCTCAATCTGAACTTTCTCAGATGGATTTTTTATATATTTTATAGAATCATAATCTACCTTAACTGCTTCTAACTGAAGCTTTTCAGATGGATTAGTTACATACTGAATCGCCCACCCTTTTTCCTTTACTGCTTCTATAATAACTTTTTCTGTAGGTTCTTTGATATATTTAAGGTTATTCCACGAATCTTGAACTACATCAAGCATCATTTTTTCAGAAGGATTATCTATATATTCAATTGCTCTTTTATTATTATTTAATGCAAGTTTTTTGATTTCTTCTGTAGCATTTTTGATATATCTTAATAAAAGTCCATCCTTTGATACCGCTAATTTCTTCATTTCATCACTAGGATTTTCTATAGTCTTTATTAGACTCGGATTCATTTCTAACATTTTAATCATATTAACTAACACCTCAATTAAATTAATATTACTCTTATAACTAAAAATATATCATAAGCTATTTATAATGTGTTATATAAAAAATAAAAAAGTCGCCTATTTTCCTCTTTTAAAAGGTCAATAGACGGCATATTAATCATTCCTATTTAATCTCTCCAGACAGTTCAAAGCATTCTTTGAAAATAGAATGGCTGATGCCTGAACGAGCCTTGCTGAAAGCCTGCTGGGAGCATTTAATGGTATCCGAAAGAGGTGCTCCAGATATTAGACGGAGTTCATTGAAAAACTCATCAAGTGATGCAGAGATGGTTTTTTTAACATTTTTCAATAAAAGCTTGATCAATGTCCAGTAGGTAAGCTTTCCACAGTTGCGGGTAAAAGCTCCTTTCAAAAAAACAATATAATCAAGGGCTGCGCCGCAAATTTTGGCTGATTTGTCAATAGTAAATATGCCGGTATTTATGTTTGGATTTTGTGGAATATTTTTTGATGTGTATGAATTTAGTGTAATAAAAACGGCACGGGAAATCCAGTGCCGATAAAAGTAATTGATACGAAGTTTTTAAGTATCTAACCACTATATGTTGTGGTTGTTTAAGTTAGGTTGTTAACATTGGTAAAAAATAGTTAATTTACTGTAAAGCTTTCAATAGGATTACCTTACTTTTATTTAATATTGCTACAACTAATCAGGCGTCCTCACAGCCTTTAGTACCCTCTACCTTCACGGCATATCTGAACAATATTATTCCTATCACAAACATCAGTGGAATCATCCCCACTCCTTTATTTGCGCTCCCTGTCAACTGAGAAACCACACTAAATACTGCTGTCCCCATAAAGGAAGCACCCTTTCCGCATATATCCATAAGACCAAAATACTCTCCTGACTGATTGACCGGAATGATTTTTGTAAAATAAGAACGCGACAACGCCTGTATGCCGCCCTGGAATATTCCCACAAAGATAGCCAGTATCCAAAAATGTAACTGCGAAGCAATAAACATTGCAAAAACCGCAATACAAAAATATGCCACAATACATACCATAATCAGCTTTTCTGCTTCATATTTTTGTGCCAGCCTTCCAAATAGTATTGCAAATGGAAATGCCACAAACTGTGTTACCAAAAGTGCCAGCAAAAGTCCCGTGCTATCAAGTCCAAGAGCAGAACCATAAGCGGTCGCCATATCAATAATTGAATAAACGCCATCAATGTAGAAAAAAAATGCAAGCAAGAATAAGAATACCTTTTTCTCCTTGCGAACATTCTTAAATGTTCTTACAAGTCTGGCAAAGCTCTCTTTTACCGCATTAGGCTTCTTCTCCACATAGTATTTTTGCTTATAATTCTTTAATAAAGGCAGTGTCATGATAATCCACCACGTTGCTGTGATTATAAAAGCAATTGTCATGGCCGTCTCCATAGAAATCCCGATAACATCAGAACCAAGTACAATCACAAGAGAAATAATAAAAGGAATACAGCTTCCTATATATCCCCATGCAAATCCCTGAGAAGACACATTATCCATTCTTTCTATTTTGGTGACATCGGAAAGCATAGAATCATAAAAAATCAGACTTCCCGAAAATCCAATTTTAGCAATAACAAATATTACCAGAAACAATAACCAGTTTTTTGCAAATCCAAGACTAATACAGCTCACCGCACCAATGCATAGAGATATTATAAATATTGGTTTTTTATATCCTTTTGTATCTGCCATGGTACCGCATATCGGTCCCATCAAAGCTACAACCAGAGTAGCAATAGAAGCCGCATAGCCCCAGTAGGCCAGATAATCCACATCCGACAGTCCCGCATTTTCTGCAAGATAGTTAAAATATATAGGCATGATTGTAGATACTAAAAGCGTGAACGCAGAATTTCCCACGTCGTACAGTACCCAGCTTTTTTCTTTCTTCGTCAATTTAAATTTCATCTTTGATTTCCTCTTCCTCTATAAGCTTTGACCCGAATGAATAACTGTATATTTGATTCAAATTTTCACTACCTTCCATATAACTTAGATATTCATGAATTAATGATACAGCTGACCCTTTCGCCTCTTGATATAAGAACCACAATTTTCTGCTACTGTCATCACACAGAGGATTTTTCTTATAATTGACTACAAGTCCATGCATTTCCTTATAATTTCCTGTTACTTTCAAAAGCGCATTAATCAATAAACGTTTTCCCTTAGAAGGTGCAAGCAACAGATTGTTACTTTTTATCATTCCCTTCAATGCCTTGTAAACCTGAACACTATCTGCCCCTTCAAAAAATGCTTGTATTACCTCCGCATTTTCCATTGAAGGAACAATATGTTCCGTAAGCCTATGTCTTATAGGATCATATCCATCCTTTACCATAAGCATTCTGTCAAACTCCACTTCTATCTCTGTGTGACTGATGCCACTGGACTCAATCTTTTCATCAATATATCCGTGGCAGGTCGTATCTAGTATAAAATGACAGATGAAACCATACACATAAGACAAATATGCTTTATTATCCGGATGTTGCTTTATGACTTTTGCTGCATTCTCAAAAAACTCCTTTCCAGATCTTCCATGCATTGCATACCCAATCTGGTTAACCTGATTACTGAAAAGTGGATTAAAATAAAATAGAATATCTGGTCCATGCAAACCAATCATGAATAATTCAAGATATTCTTCCACTACTTTTCTTTCTGCCGCGCCAAGATTATTTTTCACTTCCAATCCCAGCCTATAATGTGCATATGTTGATGGCATAAAATCTCTCCTTTTCTCACAACTTTCTATAATTACGTTGTTATTATAATTTATTGTTGTAAATAGAAACACCATAGCCATGTAAAACCTATGTAATTCTTATGCAAAATACGATAGTGTTTTTAATATAGTGTTAAACCGCAGATTCATTCAGGACAAAACGCAGATATTCGCAGGCTTAATTCAGTTCAATATAAGAAAGATTGGAGATGAAGGACTATCTAAAAAGAAAATAAGACCTACTATACTTGATCCGTATAAGGAATATATTCATAGTATAAAAGAAGATAATTCTAAAGTTTATATGGTTCTTAATACTCAACCTGGTGAAGAAGCTCAAGTTGATTTTGGTTATATTGGATTTCTAAATATAAGAGGACATTTTCATTAGCAAAACGGCGATTTTTTTGCTAATTTTTATTAGCAGACGGAGAATTTGCTAATGAAAATCTGTGAATTTCACGATTTTTCTCTTTTCCCGTAAAAATGAAAAAACGCCGAAAACCCTTGATTTTACTGGGTTTTCCGGCGGAGTTTTTGGTGTTCCCGAGGTGATTCGAACACCCGACCTACCGCTTAGGAGGCGGTCGCTCTATCCTGCTGAGCTACGGAAACATATATAAAATACAATATGTAAATTTACATATTGTATTTTATTATACTTAATTATTATTGTCAATAATTTAGTTTTATGAATTTAATTTTAACTTTTTTCTAATTAATCTTACTAAGATATGAGTCACTGGTAATGAAATTCCTATTAATATAAATGAATATAAAAAATGTTCAAAACTAATTGGCACTATAGTAAATACTAATCTTCCTATAGGGGTCATATAACAAACAACACAACAAACAACCATCGCTATAAACAATAATGTCTTAATTTTATTAAATGGCCAAGATACTCTCATTAATATTCCTAAACTTATACCTACGAATACTAATAATGCAACTGATCTAGAATATTCAACACTTTGACCCAGACTTAACATCCTAAAATAAGATATAAGTACTAAAATAGCCATTATTATACCATTAGGTATACTAACCGATAACATCTTTTTAGCAAAATTACCCTTTACTCTTCCCTTAAAAGGTAAATTTGCTAATACTAATGATGGCATTCCTATACAACAAGCTCCAACTAATGAACCTTGAATAGCTTCTAATGGATAAGGAACCATTTTAATGCATATTACAAATGCTAATAAGACAAAAAATGCAGTTTTGGATAAATATAATTGTCCTACTCTCTCAATATTATTAATCTGTTTTCTTCCTTCAGCAACTACCTTTGGTAAAGAACTAAAATCAGAATTTAATAATACTAGTTGTGCTACTGCTTTAGTTGCATCTGAACCATTTGCCATAGCTATTCCACAATCAGATTCCTTAAGAGCAAGAACATCATTAACCCCGTCACCTGTCATTGCAACAGTATGTTCATTCTTTTGAAGTGCTTGTACAATAGCCTTTTTTTGATGAGGAGTAACCCTACCAAAAACAGTATAGTTATCTACTACTTCTTTTAGTTCTTCTACATCTGTTGGTAATTCTCTTGCATCAACATACTTATCCGCATTTTCAACACCTGCTCTCATAGCAACTGCTGATACTGTAACCGGATTGTCTCCTGATATAACCTTTAATGTTACATCTTGTTCTCTAAAATAACGTAAAACATCTGGTGCTTCTTCTCTTATTATGTCTTCAATTAATATTAATGCTACTTCATCAATTTCACTTTCAATCCCTTGCTTAAGTCCCTCTTGATTGGCCTTTGCTAATACTAAAACTCTTCTTCCTTTTTTAGCTTCTGCTTCAACTTGAGCACTTATTTTACTATATTTATCACCTAAAACAATTTCTGGTGCTCCCATTATCCATGAGCCATACCCCTCAAGTACTATTCCTCCCCATTTTCTTTTTGATGAAAATGGAACCTTTTGAATTACTTTTATATCGGGTATTTCTTTATAATATTCCAATATAGCAAGCTGTGTTGGATTTTTACTTGGTAAATTATTTACAAGTGTGGCTAAAACCTCATCTACTTGCTTCTTATCAAATTTTCCAATGCACTGAATATCTGCAAGTTTAAGCTTTCCTTCAGTTATTGTACCAGTCTTATCAGCACACAATACATCTACTCTTGCTAAAATTTCCGTTGCAGAAAGTTGCTGAACCAATGTATCATATTTTGATAATTTTATAACAGATACTATAAAAGTTGTACTAATCAATAATACTAATCCTTCAGGAAGCATTCCAATAATACCAGAAACTGCTCCAATCAATGCATCTTGCCAACCATTCCCTGCTCGCAATTGGGTAATAACAAGTGCTACTCCAGCAGGACCAATTATAAATAACAATACTTTTATTATTTTATTAACTGTTGATTGTAATTCTGAATTTACTATTTTAAACTTTCTAGCCTCATCTGCTAATTGTGAAGAATATGTATGGCTTCCTACTTTATTTACTCTAGCTAACCCTTCTCCAGCTACTACAAAACTTCCAGATAATAATGGATCTCCTTCATTTTTAAATACAGGATCTGCTTCACCTGTAAGCATAGATTCATCTACCTCTAATTCATCACTTTGAATAAGCTCACAATCAGCTAGAATCTGTTGACCAGAATCTAAACAAACAATATCATCTATTACTAACTCTTCTATAGAAACTTTTTGCTTTTTACCATTTCTTATTACTGTCGCATGAGCCATACTAAGCACTGATAATTTTTCCAATGTATTTTTAGCGCTAAGCTCTTGTGCAACCCCAATAACACTATTAACAATAATTACTATAGCAAATACTGCATTTTTAGGCGAACCTGCTATTATAACAAGAACAGATAAAACTAAATTTATAGCATTAAAAATATTCAAAAAGTTAGCTCTTATCATTTGTCCTAAGGTTCTTGATGGTGCCTCTGGAATTTTATTTACTTTACCTTCTAAAACCCTTTCTTTAACTTCACTGTCAGTTAAGCCAACAATATGTTCCCTAACTTCCATTAATTCTCCTCCCTCTCTTAATAATTTAATCATTTTACTCATTATTTTAATATATTTTAAACATTATTTCTATAATATTTGGAAATATTTAAGGTAAATATAATGTTATTTCTTATTTGAATTGATTTTTTATAAATATTAATATAATATATTAGTATATTTAGTAATAAAAATATTATTAATATTAAGATAAGGAGGCAAATGATGTTTAGGTCAATATTTATAACACGTATTGCTTTTATTGTAATTGGAAAGATTCCTGCATATATAAAATCAAATAGACTTAGAAAAAAAGGACAGCTTAAAGAATTAGAACAATATGCTGCCCATCATGCTCACAATTGGGCCAAATCAGTTATGAAAATGACAAAATCAACAATAAAAATTAATGGTAGTGAAAATATTCCAAAAGACAAAACAGTATTATTTGTATCAAATCACCAAAGTAATTTTGATATTCCATTATTATTAAGTGTTATTGATACTCCAATTGGTTTTATAGCAAAAAGTGAAATGGAAAATATACCTTTATTCGCTTCTTGGATGAAAAATCTTGGATGTGTATTTATAGATAGAAAAAATATGAGAAAATCGGCTGAGGCAATTGTCCAAGGAGTAAATAATTTAAAATCTGGTCATTCAATGGTTATTTTTCCAGAAGGAACAAGAAGTAAAGGTGGTCCACCTAATAAATTTAAGGCTGGTAGTTTTAAAATGGCTATAAAAGCTAAGGTTGATATTGTTCCAATCACAATAAATGGTTCTTATAATTGTTATGAAGCTAACAATAATAAAGTTAAACCTGCAAACATTGAATTAACATTTCATCCTGCAGTAAAAACTGAAGGCCTATCTAAAGAAGAATTATCAGAACTTCATAATAATATAGAATCTACTATTATTAATTCTATAAAATAAGAAACCTGTTCTTAAACTAGACAGGTTCTTTAATTTATAGTTCTTCTATATAATGTTTACTCTCTGCAATTTCTTCTCTTGGTAAATTTCCCCTTTCTAATTCTTCATCAGACTTCTCTAACAATGCATTATAAAAGTTTATTCCTAAATCAATAACTTCTTTATTATTAGAAGTCTTTTTTAAGATAGAAAACAACATATCCTCTGCCTTATCATAATATCCAATAATTTGATATAACCTAAATATGATTTTCTCATAACTTATCTCTAATTCATAATCACTCAATTTATCTAAAATAATTTCTATTGACTTATGATATTCACTTTCTATATCTTCTTCAGCATCAGCTTCAAAAAAAGCCTCTGACGCTTTTTCATAATAATATAAGCCTTTAGAATCCTCATTAATAGAAAAATAAACAATTCCCATTAATTTTAAAGCTTCACCTAGTGCAATATATTTTAAAAAATTATATTGATTTTCTCTACTGATTATTTCTGTTGCACTTTCAAATGATAGTGTATTTAATAATTCTAAATCTATTCCAACTAAACTCTTTATTTCACTTTCTATTATAGGTATTACTTCTTTTTCTTTTCCCTCTATTAATGCTTCATCAACCTTATCAGTTAATATTTTCAATGTATTTTCTACTTCTCTTTTATAATCTGTCTTTAACATACTATATCTCCTATCTTAATTTTTTTTCTAATATATATCTCCTATATCCACCATACTTAATTTTTTCTTTTTTTACTTGATAACCCAAATTCAAAAAAGTATTTAAACTATACTTATTTTCAGGATAAACTGTTGCAGAAATAATATTCATGCCATCTCTAATCCCTATATTTTCTAGTTCATTACATATAATTTTCTGTAATCCATTGCCACGATAATTTTTTTTAACAACAGTAGATTCAATTTGACAAACCTTTAATAGTTGGTCTCCTTCTATACCTAAATCATAACCATAATTATCTTCATCTATTCCTAAGCTTACATAAACACCCATTGCTATTAATTCACTTTCTACAAAGCATCCCAAAATAGTTGCTTTCCCTTTCAGGTAATCTTCAAATACTTCCCTTTCTGTATCAGCATATTCTTGTTTGTCCTTTAACCCTGATATTATCTCTTTTTGTAATGCTATTAGTTTATCCAAATCTTCTAGAGATAATTTTTTTATTATTCCTATTTTATTATTACCATTAATATCTATTAAATCTAGCTTTTTCATATACTCTACCTCCATCATTAATATTTATATTATATAACAATTATTTTTTTATTGAGAATAAAATATATTTTTAATATAATATTATTGATTTAACATTAATTTTGAGGTGATTTTTAATGAAAAAAATAATACCAATCATAATGTCGGCATTATTGTCAGTTACTTTAGTTGCTTGTAATGATTCATCTTCTTCAACTAACAGTTCAGAAGCTTCTACACAATCTGAAAATCCAATAAAAACATTTCATGAAGAGCTTACTAATGCTAATTATGATGATTATTTAAACGTAGATATTGGAGATACATATGAAAAAGCCGTAGATATATTAGGTGAACCTAATCAAGCTGTAAAAAATGCTGGAAACACTACCTATACTTGGCATGCAAAAAATAATGCTACTATTGCTCTTGTAGTAGATGAAAATAATAATATCATTAGTAAATCTGAGGGAGATTTAAAAGAAGGATATTCAGAAATAACACTTGAAAACTATAATAAAATAGAAATTGGTATGACACTTGAAGAAGTTGAAAAAATTCTTGGTAAAGGCAAATTAACATATGAAGAAAATGGTAATGATGGTACAAACAAATTCGTAAAAAGTATGTATTCTTACTATAATGAAGATAGATCATGTGCTAACTTAACATATAGAGACGGAAAATTATATTCAAAAAGTAGCAATAACTTAAAATAATAATTATGAATAATGATTACTTATTTAATAACTATTTAAACCTAGCACAAAATTGTAAGGATAATAATGACTCTATTAATGCTTTAAAATTTTATAAAAAAGCTTATAATATGCCTCAAGGTCAAACAGATTTAGAATTAATCCTTGATATTGCTCTTATTTATGACGAATCTGGCTTTAAAGATGAAGCTATAAAAATGTATAAAACTGCATTAAACATAGATTCATCCTATGCCAATGCTTATTATGGTCTAGCTATCATATATGATGATATGAAAGACTATGAAAACGCCATCCATTATTATAAACAAGCTATTAAATATGACCCTAATTATGATGACGCTTACTTCTTTTTAGGTTGTATTTATGAAGATATGGATGATATGGAAAATGCTATTATTAATTATCAAAAAACAATATCTATAAATCCGAATTATTTATGGGCATTTTCTAATATTGGATGTATATTAGAAAAACAAAATAAAGATTCTGAAGCTATAATATACTTTGATAAAGCATTAGCCTTAGATAATAACAATTACCGATTACTTTATAATAAAGGCGTTGCCTTAAAAAAACTAGATAGATTTGCTGAAGCTGAAGAATACTATATGAAATCAATTAAAGCTAATCCACATTTTCCATCTAGTTATCTTAATTTGGCAGTAATGTATAAAGAAAAAAATGACTTTGATACAGCCATAAAATTTTTATCTGATGGAATACAAAATAATCCTACAACTGCTTTTTTATATTACAATAGGGGATGTACCTTTGCTAATATCGGAAATCTAGAATTATCAAAAATTGATATTGATAAAAGCATAGAATTAGATGATTTTTTTATTGAATATTCAAAAAAAGATATAGATTTACAAAAATTATACGAATTATAATAATTTTTTAACACTATGTACATAGTTTTTTAATATTTATTTTGTATAATAAATCACATAAAGAAGATAATAATTAATCCCCCCTGATTAACGATTATCAACAAAAGTAAGGCTACATTAAAAATATTCTAATGTAGCCTTATTTTTTGCCTCTTAATATCCCTATTTTATGTTATAACAATGATTTAAAGGTCCACTTCCCTTACCTAAATTTAAATTAGCCTTTAATGCTCCCGATATGTATTCCTTAGCATTTTTTACGCTTTCAGACAATGTATGCCCCTTAGCTAAATTACTAGCTATTGCTGATGATAATGTACAACCTGTTCCATGAGTATTAGGATTATTTATCCTTTCCCCGTAAAACCATTCATATTCACCATCTTTAAACAGTAAATCATTTGCTGTATTAAGCTCATGACCACCTTTTATAAGTATAGCTCCTTTATACTTTTTTGAAATTATTTTTGCAGCCTTTATCATATCATCAGAACTGTTAATTTTAATGTTACTTAATACCTCTGCCTCTGGAATATTAGGTGTTATTATAGTTGCAAGTGGTATTAAATTATTTATTAAAACGTCAATAGCATCATCAGCTAATAACTTGCTTCCACTTGTTGCAACCATTACAGGATCAACTACAACATTATTAGCCTTTTCCTCTTTTAACTTTTCTGCAATAACATTTATTAGTTCTTTACTAGAAACCATTCCTATCTTTATTGCATCAGGATAAATATCACTAAATATACAATCTAATTGATTTTTTAAAAAGCCTGCACTAGATTCCATTATTCCATATACACCTGTTGTATTTTGAGCTGTCAATGCAGTTATTGCACTCATAGCATAAAGTCCATGTGCCGTTATGGTTTTAATATCAGCCTGTATTCCAGCTCCTCCACTACAATCACTTCCTGCAATAGTCAATACAGTTTTCATATTATTTTCTCCTTACTTCTCTATTATATAAATTTAATAAATCCCTAGCTGCTTGCTCTATATCCTTTTCAGCTATTATAGCTGAGATAACTGCAATTCCATCAATATCAGTTCCTTTAAAATCTGGAACTGTATGTTTATTTATTCCTCCGATTACTACTAACGGAATATTTACTGCTTTTCTTATTTCCTTTAATGTTTCAATTGTTACTGGTCTTGTATCCTTTTTAGTATTTGTAGTATACATAGCACCTATTCCAAGATAATCAGCCCCATCATTTTTAGCCCGTACTGCTTCTTCTACTGTTGCTGCTGAAACTCCAATTATTTTATCATTACCAATTATTTTTCTAACAATACTAGCTGGTAAATCACTTTGACCTATATGGACTCCTGCAGCATCTACTGCTAATGCAATGTCTATTCGGTCATTTATTATTAACGGAACATTATATTCATCTGTTATTTTCTTTACATTTAATGCTATATTGTAAAAATCTAATGATGAACAGTCCTTTTCTCTAAGTTGAACTACAGTACATCCACCCTTTATTGCTAATTCTACTGATTCTTCCACCGTTTCAGTACTCATAAGTCCTCTATCTGTACATAAATATAATGTATAATCTATTTTATTCTTCATCTATCTTCGCCATCTTTTCTATAATATTTTTATCAAGCTTTGACAGTGCATCAATTACTGCTATATGAAAACTTCCTGTTCCCACTTCACTTGCTCTTTCATAAGCAATTTCACCTGCTATCCCCATAGATATTACGCCTCCTATTGCAGCAGAAAAATAATCTCCCTTGCAAACGCCTGCATATGCTCCAGTAATAGCACTAGTCATACATCCTGTTCCTGTAACCTTTGATAATAATTTAGTACCATTTGAAAGTTTTACTACTCTTTCTCCATCTGAAATAGTATCAACAACTCCTGTAATTGCTACTGTACAATTAAATTTTCTAGCAACCTCTTTTGCAACCTTACTGCTATCATTTTTATTATCTTCTTCTGCAGAATCAACACCCTTTGTAGCTACTTCCAAGCCAGCTATAAAAGATATTTCTGATAAGTTACCACGAATTATAGAGACTTTAACCTTTTCTAATATTTCCTTTGTAGTATCATTTCTTAATGTAGAAGCTCCCGCTCCAACTGGGTCAAATATAACTGGTATATTAAGCTCATTGGCTTTTTGACCTGCTTTTATCATTGATTCAACAGTTCTTTTATTTAATGTTCCTATATTAATAACTATCGCTGATGATATTGATGTTATTTCTTCTACTTCATTAATATCATCTGCCATTATTGGTGAACCACCAATAGCAAGTAATGCATTAGCACAATCATTTACTGTAACATAGTTAGTAATATTATGTACTAATGGTACTTGTTTTCTTAATTCTTCATTTAAATTTCCTATAATTTGTTTTATTCCCATAATATTGACTCCTTGAAATAAAAATATAAAAGCCTTAACCTCAACGATTAATGCTTAAAAAATACTAAAAAGAGAACATCTCCTTAAAGGGATCGTCCTCTTATTAAAACCTATTATCTAAAATCAAACTAATAATTACATTCTATCACTAATATCACTATAACAGATTTCTTTATCTATACTACTCATATATGCAGGTCTTATAATCTTATCTACATTAATTAATTCTTCTAATCTATGTGCACTCCATCCTACAATTCTAGCCATTGCAAAAATAGGTGTATATAACTCTAGTGGTATATCAAGCATTGAATATACAAATCCGCTATAAAAATCGACATTAGCACTAACACCCTTATAAATCTTTCTTTCTTCAGCAATGACTTCAGGTGCTAGCTTCTCTATTGTTGAGTATAATTTAAAATCATCATCTCTATGCTTTTCCAAAGCTAACTTCTCTACAAAACCTTTAAATATTCTTGCCCTTGGATCAGATAAAGAGTATACTGCATGTCCCATACCATATATAAGACCACATTTATCAAAAGCTTGTTTATTTACAATTTTTCTTAAGTATTCTTTTATTTCAGCCTCATCATTTATATCCTTAATATTAGCCTTTATATTATTCATCATTTCAACTACCTTAATATTAGCACCACCATGTTTAGCACCCTTTAAAGAGGATAGTGCAGCAGCTATTACTGAATAAGTATCAGAGCCAGATGATGATACAACTCTTGTTGTAAATGTAGAATTATTTCCTCCACCATGCTCCATATGAAGAACCAATGCAATATCTAAAACTCTTGCCTCAAGCTCTGTATACTTTGTATCTGGTCTTAACATTCTTAATATATTTTCTGCAGTAGAAAGCTTTGCATCAGGATAATGAATATAAAAGCTATTACCACATTCATAATGATTATAAGCATGATATCCATATACAGCAAACATAGGAAAAACGCTTATGAGTCTTAAACACTGTCTAAGAACATTACTGATAGATAAATCAGAAACATTATTATCATAGGATGCTAAAGTTAGCACACTCTTAGTTAGAGAGTTCATTATATCCTTACTTGGTGCCTTCATTATTACATCTCTAGTGAAATTTGTAGGTAGCTTTCTACTCTGAGCTACAACTTCCTTAAATTCTTCTAATTGTTCTATATCTGGTAATTTACCAAATAATAATAAATATGCTATTTCTTCATATCCTAATCTTTTGTTATCTACAAAGCCCTTTACAATATCTTCAATATTGTAACCTCTATATAATAACTTTCCATCACAAGGAATCATACTGCCGTTTACATCTTCATAAGATTTAATTAATGATATATTAGTTATACCTGTAAGCACACCTTTTCCGTTTTCGTCTCTTAAACCTCGTTTAACTCCAAACTTATCAAACAATGACTTATCTATTTTATTAACCCCAATGCACATTTCACTATATTTATTCATATAGCTTGATAAATCTTTCTCTTTTACCTTTCTCATATACTCTATCCTTTCATTAAAATATTAATATTATTATAACGTCTTTTTTTTATTTATTCAAATAATACTTTACTTTTTTAAGAATAGTTTAATATTACTGGTTTGTTTAACCATAAATTCCCAATATATAATATAAAGAAGTAAGTTTCTATAAATAAAACTTACTTCTTTAAATACTAAATTAAACTTTAATACTTATTAATAAATAATGTCCCATCACTTTCAATTTCCGCATAAAATACATCCTTTACTGACCCTATATCATTTTTTCTTAACTCCTTCATAAGCCATTCTTCACTCAAACCTAGTTCTTTTAAATTACACTTAATTACCTTGCCCATTATAATTAATTCTGACGGATAATATTTTATTTGTTGAGTCTTAATCTGAAGGTCGGATAAGGTAGCCTGCTGCTTATCAGCCTTTTTAAGAACAGTTATAGTACCGTTTTGTTCAAATACACCATACTCTACTTCTGATATATTAAATATATCTTTTTGCCTAAGAAAACTTAATAAATCATGTGTAGATATTCTTGCTTTCTTAAGCGCTTTTCTTTTTATTTTTCCTTTTTTTATTATTAAAATTGGCTCTCCTTCAACCATAAATTTAATTTTATTAAATTTTAAACATATAAAAGATATTAATGCTGTTAAAATACACCACCAAGTAAGTCCTATAAATTCATCAAAAAATGGTGCTCCATCATCACTTATTACATTAGCAGCAATCGAGCCTATAGTAATTCCTGTAACATAATTAAAGAAGGTTAACTGCCCCATTTGCTTCTTTCCTAATAATCTTGTCAATATCAATAATGTCATAAATATTAATGTTGTTCTTAATAATAAATATCCTATACTATTTATTTCAATATTCATAGTCAACTCTTCGGCCTCCCTTATGTATATATTTTATTATGGCAATTATTTATTTTTTTATACAAAAAAACACACTTAAAATGTTTAGTTTTAAGTGTGTTTTTAATAATCAATTTGTTAGAATTTAGTTGATTTTTGTTATAACACCATTTGACATAGTATAAGTTCCTACTCCAAATGTATAATCTTTTCCACCATTATTATCCCATTGTGAACTTCCATTGTTAAAGCAAGCTGTTAATTTATCAGCATCTCCTAAGTCTATAGTTACCTTATAACTATATCCTGGCTTTTCTGAAGTTGACTCCATCTTTACTCCTGGTGCATTTGTCCATGAACCATTTCCTATTTTATAGTGAATATATGCGTTATCATATCCTTTATAGTATATTGTTGTTTGATTACTTGTAATCTCTTTAACATTAAATACTTGTGAATATGTTACCTTCTTACCTGTGCTATCTACCACTTCTGCATATAGTGTAGTATCTCTTGGATAATCTGGAGTAAATGTAGCTGTATTAGTTGAAGTCCCTTTTAATCTATAATTTATTCTGCCTGAACCATATCCATAATAATATAGGTAATAAGTATATGGTCCTTGTCCTCCACTTGCATTAACTGTAAGATTTACTGTTGAGCCCATCTTTATAGTTGAACCTGAACTACATGTAATTGAATTTATCTTAAGTTCCTTACTTGGTTTTTCTATCTTTGTTATTCTACCATTGCTATATGTGTAATATCCTGCACCGAATGTATAGTTGTTTCCATTATTACTATCCCAAGCTCCACTTCCATTGTTAAAGCATGCTGTTAATTTTTCAGCTTGACCTAAATTTATAGTTATAGCATAATCATATCCATCTACATCTGAGTTTGAGCTCATCTTCATTCCTGGAGCAGTTGTCCATGTTCCATTTCCTACTTTATAGTGAATATATGGATTAGAATATCCCTTATAGTAAATTGTTGTCATCTTAGCTGTAGCTGGAGTTATTGAATAATCCATTTGATATGTGCTTGGACCATTTCCTGAAGCGTCCTTAGCTTCAATATATAAAAATCCTACCATTGATTCCTTTGGTGTCCATGCAAATGTATTTGATGTTGAATAATCCTTTAATACTGTCTTTATTCCATTCCATGATAAGAATGAATATCTATATTGTATAGTTCCTATTCCGTCTCTTGTATTTACCTTTATATTTATTGTTGTATTAGCTTCTTGTGGTGACTGTTTATCTACTGAAACTGATGTTATTCCTACTGGTGTTTTTATTTCATAAGACATTGTCTTTGTTACTACTTTTCCTGTAGAGTCTTTTGCACTAACTTTTAATGTATATGTTCCCGCTGAACCTGGATACCAGTAACAAGTATTCTTTGTGCTGTATGCTTGTATCACTGATGCTGAGCTTCCTGACTTTTGTGCTGTAAATTGATATTGTACTGTTCCTGTTGCATTCTTAGCATTAGCTGTAAGAGTTATTTTTCTTCCTACTGCTTGTGGTGAAGCTATATCTGTTGTAAAGTTTGATATTCCAAAATCTTTTGAAATTATATAGTGTCCAAGTGATACTCTGTTTATTGCTCCTGTCTCATCTTGAATATCAAGCATTAAAGCATATTCACCATCTACTTCTGGTGTCCAGCTTATTGATTTATTTGTACTGTACTTTTGTACGTATATTTCTCTACCACCAAATTGATAATTTCCACCTTGTGCAATTAATTGATATTTAAGTGTTCCTGTTCCACCTGTTCCATTTACATTTACTTTTATTGTTGAACCAAGATTTTGTGGTGATTGCTTATCAAATGTTCCTGTTCCTCTTGGTAAATCTACTACTTTAAATGTTTTTGACTTTGAAACAACTTTATTTGTTGAGTCTTTAGCTTCAACCTTTAAAGTATATGTTCCTGCTGCTGTTGTTCTCCAAGTTGTTGATGATGCTGTACTGTAATCTTTTATCACTTTAACATTACCATTTGAATCTGTTGCTGTGAATTTATAATTTACTGTTCCAGACGCATTCTTTGCATTAGCACTAATTCCAATTGTTCCATTTACTGTAGATTGACTAAATGTTGTATCTAACGCAGTTACAGAGAAAACTGTATCTATTGTCTTTTGTTGTTCATTTGAAACACCATATGTTCCTACTGTACATTCATAGTTCAAACCATTTCTACTATCCCAATGATTATTTCCATCAGTAAAGCAGTATACTAATTTTCCATCAGTCTTTTCTAAATCAATTTCAAACTTATATTGATATCCACTTTGTTCAGTTGTTGAAGTCATTAATTTTCCAGGAACACTTGTCCATCCTTGTCCATTTTTATTGTAATGGAAATAAACCTTATCTCCTGTGAAGTTTGACTTTTTACTATAATAAACTGTTGCTTTTGTATTTTCTACTTGTTCATTTAATTGTGGCTTTAATAATACTGAGTTTCCATCAAAAGTCACAGACTTGCTTCCGTCAAATGTTAAAACGCTGTTATTAGCATCAACAAATTTATTTACATTTAAATTAGTACCTTCATCTATAAATTGAAGATTTTTAATAACTACTGGCTTTGAATTCTTATTTTTATCTCCAATAGTAATCTTCCATCCTTTACTATTAACATCACTAGATGTTAACTTTTTTGCTGGTTTATTATTTACATAAACATTATCTAATGGAATAACTATTGTACCTGTTTCTGAAGTATTCTTATTACCATACATGCTATAATTATAGCTTTCATATGAATAATAACCATCACGATATGTGTATTTGTTGTTGTTATATTCAATACTAATATTTATATCTGTTCTCTTAGCTGTATCTAATGTAAGCTTTAAATATGCACTGTTATTATGTGCTGTCTTGTTATAAATAATATTATAGAATTTACCCCATGATAATGGTCTTCCTTTTACATAACCAGATTTTGCTGGAAGTACCTTAGAGTCTTTTCTAAATGCATCATATGAAAGCCAGAAATATGGTTTACCATTATGAGCAGTCTCTCCCCATGAGTTTAATATTTGGAATGCACCTTTTTCATCTGATTGAACTTGTCCATCCCCATTAATGTCAACCCATATATTATCATCATATCCAACTACTGTTAATTGATGATATCCATAATCACTCTTATAAGCTTCTTCTCTTCTTGAACAATAACTTATTTGTTGACCTACATATTTAGAATTACTTAATCCTGCTATGTTCGATTCCTTTATTGAAGTCACATGTTCATCTTCTAATAAATACCATGCTGGATTAGCAAATGATAAAACTTCACCTTCAGATAAAACTTTCTTTAATTGATCAAAGTCACTTTCTGTAAGATAACCATCATAATCAGAATCACAATAACCAGTATATCCTACAAATCTATGATTCATTGCATCTTTCCATGTAGCAAAATCAGGATGCCAATTTAAAAAGAAAATATCAGTAGGTGCTAATCTTACACCATTGTCACTGAAATTAACATTTTTTCTAGTTGCACATCCAACATCTGATAGCATATCATATGTGTCCCATGAATTACCACCTTGACCATTTGGAGCACTCTTTGTAAAATTATGAACAAAAATAGGTGATAATGCATTAGTGCTATCCGCAGCTATATTATTTGCCTTATTATATACATATGATGCTTGATAATAAGCAGATGAATAAGCCCAACATGTTCCACCTGTTTGATCTATAGCTTTAGGAAAATATTTGCTACTAAAATTATCTACTACTGAAGGTAAACTAGCTTCAGTCTCAGAAGCAGCTGTTACTTTATTTCCACTGTAATAATCTACTTCCTCCTTTGTTAATTCATTTTCTTCAGCCCTTTTTAATTCTTCTTCAGTAGGTACCTCTAGTGAAGCATAATTATTTTCTTGCACTTCTCTAGCAAAATCATTAAATCCTTCCTCAAAGATATCATTGTTATCAGTATTAGTTTCAGCTTTTGCAACTAAACTATTACCTGGTAATGTAATCATCTGGACCATTACTAACAATGTTGCAAGTATTTTTGTTTTTTTACTCATTATAAAAAATCCCCCCCTAAATAAATTTAAATATTGTTACAATATATTGTATGAATATTTAAAATTTAATTTTAATTGTTAACAAAATGTAAATATATTGTTAACAATTAGCATTATATCACCATTGAATTTTTTTGCAATACTTTTCTTTGATAACAATAATATTCATTTATTCCTATATATAACTATTTAATAAATAAAAAACACACTTAAAACCAAATATTTTAAGTGTGTTTTTAACTTAGTAAATTCTGCATTTTCATCAGTATCTGTAACCTTAAATTCTACTTCATTTCTGTTTGATGAATTTACTGTAAATTCAAGATACATAGCCTCATCATTTGAAGTATCACCTAATATAAGCCCATAGAATAACTTTGACATGAATCTCCAAGCTGAGTCAATATCTCTGGAAAATATTTAGTTTTACTGTTATCCACACTACGTATAGATGTAGTTTGATTAGCTATTGCTACATTTGTTTCTTGACAGGATAGAACTTACATAGGCTTAAGTCTATTTTGCAAACTCTGACATCATGCACACACTATCAGCTCCGGCCTCAAAGCAAAGCTTCATATTATCTAAGTTAATTCCACCTATTGCATAAACAGGTAAATCTGTATTATTACATATCTCCTTCAAAAAATTAATACCTCTTGGTGGAACATCTTTCTTACAATCTGTCTTAAATATATGTCCGGCTATTACATACTCAACGTCCAATTTTTCTGCTAATTTCAACTGTTCTAGTGAATGAACAGCTGTCCCAATCCATCTAAAACTTGAAAGTATCTTTTTTCCCTCTTCTGTTAAAGATAATTCTTCTAATAATCCAAAAGGTAGATGAATACTATCACATCCATACTTTAAAGCTACATTATAAAAAGTATTTAGATATACAGCCACACCATACTCCTTGCCCATATTCAGTAGCTTTCCTGCTAAAATATCATATTCCTTCTCATTCATATCTTTTTCTCTTACTATGACTGCCTTAGGACGCATACTAAATACCTTCTCCATATGTTTATAAAAATCTCCTTTAACCAGGTGCCTATTAGTTATGCATATAACATTTTCATAAAAACTTTTGTTAGTTTCCATTTAATTAATTCCTCTCTGTAAATTTTCCACCAATATTATTTTTCATTTTTCACTAATATTATCTTATTTTTTGTAAAGAAAATACTTGCTAAAAATAGACATATGCCTACTAATAATACACCTAAAGCATAAGGTGCGATACTAGATACTCCTTCATTACTTTGTAATTTCTGTAGTAATTCCATAATCCATCTAGTCGGCATACATTTTCCTATCCTTTGAATAGTTTCGCCCATAAATTCAAATGGCCAAAATGCCCCACTTAGCATAAATATTGGCATAAAAGCAACATTTGTAGCTAAGCCATATACTTGCTTTTTCTTGATTATAGAAGCAACAAATAATCCAAAACTTACTGCCACAAAAACTGATAATAAAAGAAGTAATATAAAATAAATTTCGTTCTCTATCTGAATATCACAATTCTGTACCTTACAAATTATATAATATTCAATAACTGGTATAGTTGCTAATGAGAAAAATGTTAAAAATTGAGCTAAAAGATACTTCTTTTCACTTATTTTTGACATTATTATTCTTTCTTTTGTTCCATTTTCTTCATCATCTAATGTATACTGACATATTGTAATTGCAGAAATGGCAAGAATGTATAATATCATTCCAAATGCATCATTTATAGTTTTTTTCTTTTCTTTTTTAGTATAATCTAAATCTGGTTTATTATCATTATATTCAGATATTATCTCTGAAACATTACTTTTATCTTCATCAGAAATATTTGCTGCTATTGTAGAAATAGATTTTACTTCCTGTACAATAATATTTTTTATAATAGCCGTATAGTCACTTTGACTAATGCTGTATACCTCAACACAATCATCTTTTCCATTTATAACTTCATCTGTAAAATCTTGATTTAATTTAATTACAATTTCATAATTATGAAAGGAAAGCTTCTGCATATAATCTTCTGACTCATCTATTTCTTTTAATTCAATTCCCTCTACTTCTTTTAATTTATCAATTATATCTTGTCCTATTGCACCCTTATCGTTATTAATAACTGCTACTGGATAATAAGAACTACCACCCATTGATAAGAATAAATTAGAAACAATTATTGGCAATACGAAAGTAGTAATTATGAAACCTTTTCTCTTAAATAATATTTTACAAATATTTTTCATTATACTAAACATTTGAAATTACTCCCTTCTTCTTTCTAAATATTAAATAAACAAAACATAGTAATAATGAAAGTAAAATAGGGAATATAAGTGCTACATAATATGCATTAGTTTCTATTCCACAAACCATACTATTAGTTGTTATATTAGTCCAATACAAAGGACTTATTTTACATATATTATTCAAAATAGGATTAGATGTTAGTTCAAATAAAGGCATATAACTTCCTCCTAATCCACATATTAATATTGTTAATACATTCAAAATTCCTGATATAGTTCCCTCATTATTAACTATAAATCCTAATATAGTTCCACTTACAGAAGCAAAAACTGATAAGCTAATAAATAATATCATAAATGGTATAGTATTCTCTCCCCAATTTACATCTAACACTAAGCTTGAATATACATAAACAATTAGAATTTGTCCTATACCTATGCATATTCCACATACTACTTTTGCAAGTAGCATTTTTAATTCACTTGCCCTAGATAATCTAATTCTATTTATGGTTGTATTCTTTTTCTCTGCAAAGCTTGAATTTGATACCACAATTGCAATATATAAAATTATAAGTGCTAACTCTGCAAAAGTATAATATTCAGAAGATGTAGGATTTCTAAGTTCCTTAGTTTTATCTTCTAGTACATTCTCAATTTTGCTCTTTGCAAGATTTGCAAATGCAGCAGGATTTTTCTTAGCTATAGTTTCATATCCTGCAAATTCACTACGCATAGAATCCACCATATTCTTAAATACTTTAGACTCTAAATTATCCCCATTTTCTGATGTATATAACTCAAATTTATCATCAGTAATGCTTAAAAAAGCAACTGCATCATAATTATCAACTTCTTCTTTCACCTTATCTAATTTCGATTCCCTAAAATCTATATTAGCTAAATCTTTTACTCCCTTTTTAAACTCATTAAACCCATCTGCATATTTTTCTGAATTTATATCATAATACACAACTGATGGCTCATCCTTACTTCCAAATAAATTATTACCACCATCCATCAAATCCTTAAGACCTAATGACAAAGTTGTAATAAGAATTATAGGAAATACCATTAATAAAACCACATTAGATTTCTGCCTAATAAAATATTTAAATTCTTTTTTCAATAAAGATAGAAACATACTTTACCACCCCTAATCCCTTAATTTCTTTCCAGTCAGTGCTAAAAATACATTTTCTAATGTAGGCTTTTCATTTTGAATATTTATTATTTCTACATTAAGACTATTAATTGTTTCTACAATAGCTGAAATAAGGTTTGCTGACTTAAGTGTAGTAATTTTATATGAATCTTCCATATAAATAACCTTTTCTATACCTGCAATTTCCAATAGCTTGTCCTCTAATCCTTTTACCTTCTTAGATAATGTTAAATTTATGGTATTTTTATCACTAACTAAATTTTTAAGTTCGTCGCTAGTTCCCTCTGCAATTATATGCCCCTTATCAATTATTGATATTTTATCTGAAAGGTCTTCTACTTCTTGCATATAATGTGATGTATATATTACAGTAGAGCCTTCATCTCTCAATTTTAATACTGACTCTAATATATGATTTCTTGATTGAGGGTCTATTCCTACGGTAGGTTCATCCATTATTATTAGTTTTGGAGAATGAGTAATAGCACATCCTATATTTAATCTTCTCTTCATACCACCTGAATAAGTATTTGCTTTTTTATCCTTAACGTCTGTAAGACCTATAAACTCTAATGTTCTTGCTGTTCTATCATTTAATTCCTTACCTTTATATCCATATAGTGAACAAAAGAATCTTATATTTTCTTCTGCTGTTAACTCTGGATATATAGCAAAATCTTGTGGAACTATTCCAATATTTTCTTTCCACTTTCTTATATCATTTGTTTTTTCTTCATAAATTATTTCTCCTGATGTCTTATTAATAAGTCCACAAATCATACTTATCAATGTACTCTTTCCAGCACCATTAGGACCAAGTAATCCATATATTTGCCCTTGTTTAACTGTTAAATCAATGCCATCAACTGCGATGTTATCTTGATACTCTTTTATTATATTTTTCACTTGAATTATATTCATAATGTTTTCTCCCTTTCCATATTTTCTATGTTATAATTATATCAATACGTATTCAGAGCTTTTAGTGTAAAATATCATTTTTTAGTATGACAAATGTCATATTAATAACAAAAATGCATTCTATTATAATTTGCCCTTTAAATAATTTACTGCTATTGCAGTTCTATGTTCTAAATTAGTTTTTTCTAAAATATTAGTAATATAATTTCTCACAGTCCCTTCTGATATAAATAATTTATTACTAATCTCTTTATTACTTAACCCCTCACTTATAGATAATATTATTTCTTTTTCCCTGTCTGTGAAATCATACTTTTTAAATGTTGGCTCTGCTTGTTTCCCCTGAATTTTATCTAACACACTATTATTCAAAACAACATTATTATTATATACAGTATTTATAGAATCTATAATCTGCTCTGGTGAACTATTTTTTAATATATATCCTTTCGCACCATAACTGATTGCTTCATTTACATATTCCTCTTCATCAAATGTAGTTATTATAAGACATTTTGTATCTGTCTCTTCTACAATCCTCTTAACAGCTTGTACCCCATTTAACTTAGGCATCCTAATATCTAAAAGTGCTACATCCACTTGATTTTGAACACATAAATCTATAGCTTCTTCTCCATTTTCTGCTTCTCCAACTATTTCTACATCGCCCTTAAGTGGTAATAGTATTTTTAAACTTTCACGAATCAGTTTATCATCATCACAAATTATTATCCTTATGCCCATTTTATCCCTCCAATATAATCACCATATTTATTAAAAATCCATTATCACTGCTAAAACCTATCTTACCATTTATTTTTTGCATTCTCTCTTCCATTCCAATAAGTCCAAGGTTCTTTACTACCTTCTTACATCCAACACCATTATCCTTTATTTCCACTCTTAATACCTTACCACACACCAAAAATGAAACTGACATTCTACTTGCAGATGAATACTTACATATATTAGTCATAGCCTCTTTTATATTTTCAGTTATTACTTCCATATGAATAGGCTTAACATTTTCTAAAGAACCTTGAATATTTAAATTAGTTAGTATTGATGTCTCAAATTGGAATTTTTGAAGAAGCTCTCTTATACTTTCTATACCTATATCCTTACTTTTAGGCTTAATATTCTTTAAAAATCCCCTTATTTCATCCATTCCTTCTTTTAAATTATCTATAGCATTATTTAAACATTGTTTACTTAAATCCATATTCGTATCCATAACTTCACGAGTTACTTCAAGCTGCATAATAGAACCGGTTATTCTATGACCTAAACTATCATGCATTTTCTGAGCTATATAATTCCTTTCATTTAAAGAAGCTAAAACTTTACTTTGCTCTATATACTTATCATAGTAAAATATTTTTTGAATCAAATTATAATTCATATTTCTTGAATTTTTATGTAAATTCTTAATAGCATTAATTCTATCTTCTTCCTTCTTTATCTCTGCTAAATACATATGCATTAAGCAAGTATATCCTAAGACTACCACATCAATACTCATATTAAGTAATAAAATAACTATGATTTGAATTAATAGTATTATATTATTTCCAATCATATTGCATAACAAACCAAAAACAATTATTGGGATAAAAAATATAAGCAAATCTTGATTATAAAAAACCACACCACATACTCCAACTAAAGCTTGAAGTACTATAGTTATTTTATTATTTCCTTCTCTAATATCCCAAATTAATTGTAACATAAGTATAATAAGCATATAACAGACAGATATTAATGAAGTTGTTAAGTTATTTATTCCATTATTAATTATGGTATAAAAACTTAAAAAAATGCTACCTATAATAATTAATCCCGTAACTTTGCTTCCCTTTATAATTATCCACTCCCTATCCAGACTCTTTGTAACTTTGACACCCTAAATTAAAACATAACCACTAATTATTTTCTAACCAATTAATAGCAGAATATGCATATATCGCTGCACCTGTAACCAATATATCTTCATTAAATACTACCTTTGGATTATGCATCGCTTCACCATACAAAGAATTTTCTTGTTTGCTACCAGCACCTAACATTAGATAAACACTTGGAACTTCATATGAATAAGAAGCAAAATCCTCTGAACCCATTCCACCCTGTTCATATAGTATTACAGACTGATTACCTAATATTTCTTTTAAATAAGATGTAACTTCCTTAGCCAAATCCTTATTATTAATTAATGGTGGAGCTGATGATAACTCTATTAATTCAGCCTGCCCTCTAAACATTTTAGCAGTAGATGTTACTATATCGTTTATTCTATTAAATATAAAATCTCCAACCTCTTTATCTAGACTTCTAATTGTTCCCTCCATTATAACTTCTTCTGGTATTATATTTGCTGCTTCCCCACCACAGAATCTACCTATTGTTACAACAGCGGACTTAGTAGCAGATATTTCTCTAGAAATTATCTCTTGTAAAGATATGTATATATGTGCCGCTATATTTATTGGGTCTACTCCCATCTCTGGCATAGCTCCATGACATCCAGTCCCTTTTACAGTTATTCTAAATCTATTGCATCCAGCTATAGTTGTTCCTAATCCACATAATACAACATTTGATGGTGTTCCAGAATGGACATGCATTGCCATAGCTGCATCAACATCAGGATTTTTAAGTACTCCTGCTTTTAGCATTTTTTTTGCACCTGTAAATCCTTCTTCATCTGGTTGAAATACTAATTTTACTGTTCCCTTTATTTTATCTTGATTTTGCTTCAAAAGTTTAGCTGCACCTAAAAGCATCGCTGTATGCATATCATGACCACAAGCATGCATATATCCATTATTAGACTTAAACTCACATCCAGTTAACTCTTTTACTGGTAATGCATCCATATCTGCTCTTAATAAGAATGTTTTTCCTGATTTGCTTCCTTTAACCGTTGCAACTATTCCACTTTCACATATTTCCATTGGTTCATATCCAAACTCTTTTAATTTTTCAGTTACATAAGCCTTAGTCTTAGGCAATACTGCCCCTACCTCTGGATTACTATGTATAGTCCTTCTAATATTTATTAAATCTTCTTTTATTGCTTTAGCTTGATTGATAATTTCGTTCATAGACTCACCTCTAATTATATTTTATAGTTTATTTTTATCTTTATTTCTAGTTTTTATTCTTATATATCATTTCTTCTAGAATCTTTAGTCCTCAATCGCCTTCATCTAAATAATATGATATACTTTATTTTAATAAAAAACAAATTAATAAGGATTCTTACCTTTAATCATTACAAATAAGAATCCCTATCATCATACTTTTATTTTTTCAAACTAGTTATTTCATTTTTTATCTTATTTGATGTATCACTTATATTGCTAGTAGAAACCGCCATTTTCTTAGTAGCTTCTGCTAAACTTTGTGTTCTCTCCCTTACCCTTGAAACTATTTCTATAAGATTTTTTTCTTCTTTTAATACGTTTTTAATAA
>JALENK010000098.1 GCA_022767515.1 Clostridium sp. | reverse complement strand
ATTTTACATAGTAATGATAATAATATGAAAGATATCTAGAAGAAAGGTTAAAAATACCAATAAGCTAGAATTATAAATCTGGCTTATTGGTATTTATTTATAGCTTTATTCAGTTCTAAGTGCAGTTACTGGGTTCTTTCTTGATGCCTTTTTAGCTGGAATTAATCCACCTATTATAGTAAGTATTACACTCAATACTATTAGAGCTATTGCACTAGGTATAGGTAATACTGCATTAACATTATTGTTGTCAAGAACCATATGGATTATTTCATTAGCTGGAATCAATAATAATTCAGTTATTACAATTCCAAGTATACCAGAAAATAAACCAATAATAATTGTTTCAGCATTAAATACTTCTGAAATATTATGCTTAGAAGCACCGATTGCTCTTAAGATTCCAATTTCCTTTGTACGTTCCATAACTGATATGAATGTAATTATACCAATCATTATAGATGATACTACAAGAGAAACTCCAACAAAGGCAATAAGTACATATGAAATAACATCAATAATTGTAGTTACTGAAGATAATAGCATTCCTATAAAATCAGTATAAGTAATCTTATTCTCTTCATTAGCAGAATTATTATATTCTTCAATACAATTAGAAAGAGATTCTTTATTTTCAAAACTATCAGTATATATGTTTATCGCAGTTGGTGCATCAAGATTAATCTTTCCAAAGGCAGTTAGATTATCTTCGTAAGTTCCAGTAGAGATTTTTGTATTATAAATTGTTAATAGTACCTTTTCATCTGGTGATTGTAAATATTGATCAAGCATTCCTGCAAGCTGTGTTTCATTTAAATTATCCATATCAGCATTTCCACTTTGTGCAGGATTCATAGATGTCATCATTGATTTGAAGAATTTAGCTTTATCGGAAATACCTAAGTTTTGTAAGTAAGTCTTTGTATCTTTGATTTTATCTTCATCACTTGAAGGAGAAAAGTCCATACCATTTAATACATTTACATTTTTATTACTTTCCTGAGCTTTAACAATATCACTGTTATTTGATTTATCAATTATATATTCTGTAAGGGCTCTAGTGTATCCCAAAGCACTTGAAATAATAGCATTTTTAGCATCTTCCTTTGGCTTTACTATTGCTGTAATCTTTAGTTTTAGAGCATCCTTCATTAAATCTTTCATTTTATCTGTATCATTTTTTATTGATTCATAATTTCCATTATCATTCTTTATATAGGTATCGCAATCAGGAATCATGTAAAACTCTTTATTACAGATATCTTCATATTTGAAGCTTTGAGTAGTGGTCTTTATTTCTTCACCTTTTTCAAGCTTAGTAAGTATCTCTTTATATTCTTCACCAGGAAGTATTCCTAATTGATATAAGGTTGTTAATGAAATTTCATTATTTTTGTCTAAAGTAAGAACAACTTCATTATATTCTTTAGGCCAATCTCCATATAATACATCATAACTGTCTATTACAGCATTACTAATAGATTTTCCATCTTTACCTGGAAGTATTTCTTTGAAGTTTTTAGCTGTCTTATTGATATTTTCCATTGCAGATACACTACTTGTCATTTGGGACATATCATCCACCTGAGGATGACCAGCAGCAGACATATTAAGCATTTGATTCATTGAATTATCATTATTAGATAGAGTACTACCATCTGTATTTACAAAAGTTCCTTTAGGGTCAATTGTATAAATACCAAATTTAGTATCATAAGAATAGATAACACCTGTTTCACCAATATATTTATTTATTTCACTATTTTCATCATCTAGATATTTCTTAAATTCAGTTAAATTATTTTTTGTGAAACTACTTAACATAGTAGATGCAGCTTCAATACCTGAACCATTTGAATATACAGCATCTAGGTTATGCTCAGATTTTTTGTTTTTATTTTCACTCATACCACTTGTTTCTATCATTTTGCTCATATCAATCGTTTCTGCTTGAATGGAGATAGGGTATGATGTCATTGTTTCCTTTTGTATATCGTTTATATAATTATTTACACCATTACTTAAAGATAAAATAAGTGCAATACCAATGATACCGATTGAACCTGCAAATGCAGTTAAGAACGTTCTTCCTTTTTTTGTTTTTAGATTATTAAAACTTAAGGAAAGGGCTGTAAGCATAGACATTGAGGCTTTTCCCATATTTTTATGTTCAGGTTCAGTTATATCTTTTTCATTGATTTCATAAGGATTAGAATCATCAATAATATTACCATCCTTTAACTTAACAATACGATTAGCATATTCTTCAGCTAGTTGAGGATTGTGTGTTACCATAACAACCAATCTATCTTTTGCTACTTCTTTCAGTAAGTCCATAACTTGAATACTAGTTTCACTATCAAGTGCTCCAGTAGGCTCATCTGCAAGAAGTATATCTGGGTCATTTACAAGTGCTCTTGCAATAGCAACTCTTTGCATTTGTCCACCAGACATTTGATTAGGCTTTTTATGCATTTGTTGTCCAAGTCCAACTTTTTCAAGTGCTTCCTTAGCTCTTTGTCTTCTTTCTGATTTGGAAACTCCTGAAATTGTAAGTGCTAACTCTACATTAGAAAGTACAGTTTGATGTGGAATTAAATTATAGCTTTGGAATACAAAACCAATAGTATGATTACGATAAGAATCCCAGTCGCGATCTTTGTATTTCTTTGTAGATATACCATTGATTATTAAATCTCCACTGTCATAGCGGTCTAAACCACCAATTACATTTAGTAATGTTGTTTTACCAGAACCACTAGGTCCAAGTATTGCTACAAATTCATTGTCTCTTAAATTTAGAGAAACACCATTTAATGCATTTTGGACTAAATCTCCAGTAACATATTTTTTGTTTATGTTTTTTATTTGAAGCATACAAATTTTCACTCCTTATGTATAAAATTGGGTACAAATTCTATTATATAATATAAAAAAATTAAAATGAATAATATTTTTGATAAAAATATTATGATTAATATAGACACAGATGATAAATTTTTATATATTTATTTTAAAATATTTCATATTATATAACATATTATATAAATAAATATGATAAAATATATAAAATCATTAGTTATGGAGGTAGTTGTGTGGTAGAGATAAAAAAAGTAATTGTAGATTCTGCAATGAAATTAGAAAGTAATTATAAAAGTCAAGGTATTTTTGAAATAGGAAAGGGTGAAAGACTGCCTAAAAGATCAGAAATAATAGATATAATAAATGAAATAAGAAGGGTTATTTTTCCAGGATATTTTGGTTATGAAAATACAGCATATGTTTCTTTAGATAATTTTGCAGGAAGCACTTTGGCTATAATATATGAGAAGCTTTTTAAACAGATACGTATAGCACTAATGTTTAAAAAAAGAGGAGAAAATCTTCAAGGAGTTGAAGATGAAGCTGAAAAAATAGCTTTAGAATTTATTAGTAAATTACCTAAGATTCAAAGCATGATATTTAAGGACCTTGAGGCTGAACTTCAAGGAGATCCTGCAGCAAGCAGTAAGGAAGAGATTATATTTTCATATCCAGGAATCTATGCAATATTTATATATAGAATAGCTCATGTTTTATATAAGCTTAATGTTCCATTTATTCCAAGAATTATGACAGAGCATGCCCATAGTAAGACTGGAATTGATATAAATCCAGGAGCTAAAATAGGTGAATATTTCTTTATAGATCATGGAACTGGTATTGTTATTGGGGAGACTACTGAGATTGGAAACAACGTAAAAATATATCAAGGGGTTACACTTGGAGCACTTTCTACCATGAAGGGACAGGCATTATCTGGTGTTAAACGTCATCCAACAATAGAGGACAATGTTGTAATATATGCTAATGCAACTATCCTTGGTGGAGAAACAGTTGTTGGGAAAAATTCAGTTGTTGCAGGGAATACATTTGTAACAGAATCAATTCCAGAAAATACAAAGGTTTCTGCATATATTCCTGAACTTAAGATGCAAAAGAGAGAGATTAGATAAATATAGTGAATAATGATTATGCTTGTTAATGAAACTATTTCTTAACAAGCATTTTTTTGATATAATAGTAGGAGTAAAATAGAAAGTTGAAGGTGATATAGAAATGACAATCAAAATTGGAATACTAGGATATGGAAATTTAGGAAAAGGTGTAGAAAGTGCAATTAAGCAAAATGATGATATGGAATTAGTTGCAGTATTTACACGTAGAAATCCAGAAGGTGTAAATGTACGTACACAAGGAGTAAAGGTACTAAAAGCAGATAAGCTAAGTACTATGAAGGATCAAATTGATGTTTTAATTCTTTGTGGAGGAAGTGCTACAGATTTACCAGAACAAACACCAGTTTATGCTGAAATGTTTAATGTGGTTGATAGTTTTGATACACATGCAAGAATTCCAGAGCATTTTGCAAATGTTGATGCTGTTGCTAAGAAATCAGGTAAGATTGGAATAATTTCTTGTGGATGGGATCCAGGAATGTTCTCAATAAACCGTTTATATGCAAATTGTATCTTACCAGAAGGAAAGGACTATACATTCTGGGGTAAGGGTGTTAGTCAAGGACATTCAGATGCTGTTCGTCGTATTGAGGGAGTTGTTGATTGTAGACAATATACAATTCCAGTTCAAGAAGCAATGGATTTAGTAAGAAGTGGCTCAAATCCTGAATTAACTACAAGACAAAAGCATACAAGAGAATGTTTTGTAGTAGCTGAGGAAGGTGCTGATTTAGCTAAGATTGAAAATGAAATTAAGACAATGCCTAACTATTTCTCAGATTATGACACAACAGTACATTTTATCTCAGCAGAAGAAATGAAACGTGACCATAGCGGACTTCCACATGGCGGATGTGTTATTCGTACAGGAGTAACAGGTATGGAAAAAGAACATAAACATGTTATAGAGTACAAGCTTACATTAGATTCAAATCCAGAATTTACAGGTTCTGTAATTGTAGCATATGCAAGAGCTGCGTACCGTATGAACAAAGAAGGACAAAGCGGATGCAAGACAGTATTCGATATTGCACCTGCATATTTATCAGCAAAAAGTCCAGAAGAAATTCGTGCACATTTACTATAATTTAGGCTCAATTTGTAATAAAAGGGAGGACGACCTTTGAAATTAGAATTTCTAAAGGGGTGTCCTCCTCTTATTAGTAATGGGAACTTTCTATTTCTAATATTGCTATAATATATACTTTCATATACAATTGAGCAAAAAAATAGACCTAAGGATTTATGGAAGTCCTTAGGTCTTGTTATCTTAGGGGAAGATAACTATTAATTTATAAGGGGAGTTTATAAAAAGTTATTTACTTTATAAACTTATTATATTATTCTTTTGTGTCAGAAATATGTCAAATAATAAATTATTTTAATTAAGTTTATGTAGAATAGTGCTGAAAATAAAAAGTTTTTTATTAATTAACAAAAAAATATTAATAATTTTCTCTAGTTTAATCAATTTGTGCTATAATATCTTTATAGTATTTTTGTTTAAACACAGAAAGGGTTGATTTATTGTGGAAAAAAAGAATCTTGATTGGGCAAATCTTAGTTTTGGATATATAAAGACTGATAAGAGATTTGTTTCAAATTATAAAAATGGTGCATGGGATGAGGGAACTATTACTGAAGATGATAAAATAGTTATGAGTGAATGTGCTGGTGTACTTCAATATGCACAAACTTGCTTTGAAGGAATGAAAGCTTATACAACAAAAGATGGGAAGATAGTAGTATTCCGTCCAGACCTTAATGCTGAAAGAATGATAGATTCAGCAAAGGGACTTGAGATGCCACCATTTCCTAAGGATAAGTTTATAGAAGCTATAATAGAAGTTGTTAAAGCTAATAAAGAGTGGGTACCTCCATATGGTACAGGTGCAACATTATATATTCGTCCATATATGTTTGGAAGTAGTCCTGTAATTGGTGTAAAACCAGCTGAAGAATATCAATTTAGAGTTTTTGCAACTCCTGTAGGACCATATTTTAAGGGAGGAGTCAAGCCTATAACTATTAAGGTGTCAGATGTAGATAGAGCAGCACCTCGTGGAACTGGTAATATTAAAGCAGGTCTTAACTATGCTATGAGTTTACATGCTATAGTAACAGCTCATGAAGAAGGATATGCTGAAAATATGTATCTTGATCCGGCTACAAGAACAAAGGTAGAAGAAACTGGTGGAGCTAACTTCATATTTGTTACAAAGGATGGAAAAATAGTAACTCCAAAGTCAAATAGTATATTACCTTCAATAACAAGACGTTCATTAGTTTACGTTGCAAAGGAGTATCTTGGACTTGAAGTTGAAGAACGTGAAGTATACTTAGATGAAGTTAAGGATTTTGCAGAGTGTGGTCTTTGTGGAACAGCAGCAGTTATTTCACCAATAGGAAAGATTGTTGACCATGGAAAAGAAATCTGTTTCCCAAGTGGAATGGAAGAAATGGGTCCTATAACTAAGAAATTACGTGATACATTAACTGGTATTCAAATGGGAGAAATTGAAGCACCAGAAGGATGGATTTATACAATAGAATAATAAGTAAACTTAAAAAAGTACATTCACATAAATAGTGAATGTACTTTTTTAGTTAACAAAAACAAATTCCAATTCCTATAGCACCTGGACCTGTGTGGCAAGCGATACTTGCAGAAAGTTCATGGTAGTATATTGTAGCGTTTGGAAATGTTTCTTTTACAAGATTTGTCCAATATTCAATTTCAATTTGGCTTAGGTTTGCACCAGCACACCCGATTTTTAAATTATCAATATCTTCATTAGGAAGACGAGTTGTTATATCATTTTGTAATGCCTCAATCATACATTTCTGAGCTTTTTTCATACCTCTTACTTTAGAATAAGGATTTATTTTTTCTCCAAGAATTGAAAGTACAGGCTTTATGTTGAGTACAGAGCCTAGCATAGCGGCTGCCGGTGTGATACGACCACCTTTTTTTAAATAGTCAAGGGTATCAACGGCTAGATATATACTCGATTCATATGCTGTTTTTTCTAGATACTGTTTGATTTCAATAGCAGATTTACCTTCATCAGCTAATTTTTTTGCAGTTATGACTGACTGATATAAGGTTACAGAAACACGATGATTATCAGCAACTTGAACCTTACCATCAAAATCTTGTGCTAGAGATATTGCAGTTTCACAAGAATTGCTTAAAGCACTTGACATTGGAATATAGACAATCTCATCATAACCAGAAGAAAGAATTTTTTCCCACATATCTATTACATTTCCTGGTGATGGTTGAGAAGTACTAAATGAGCTTGCATTTGGAAGAAGTTGATAAAATTTTTCGGTTGTAATGTTTTGACCTTCATAGTATGTTTCATTTTCTAATATAATGGGCATAGAAATTACAAATATTCCAAGTTCATCTGCGATTTGTTGAGTGATACCACTATTAGTGTCTGTCATAATAGCTATTTTCATAATTTTCTCCAATCTATATATATTTTTATTTTTTTATAATTAATTCAACAAATTGTAACATATAAGAGAAAAATTTTCAATAGAATTGACTATTTAATAATTTGTAGTTATAATATTTAGTGGATTTTGTATATTATATATTGATGTAAAAGAAGGTGAAGTTACAAGGTACATTGTGTTACAATGTAGCTTTTTTATATAAGGAGATGAATGTATGAAAGAGAATGATAAACCAATAGTTATTGGGTGTTATATAGGAAAATATCTCGGTGGTGGTGTGGAATCGGTTATGATGAATTATTATAGAAATATAGATAAATCAAAGGTACAATTTGATTTTATTTGTGATAGTGATTCGACTAATATTCCATATAAAGAAATAGAAGGTATGGGAGGTAGAGTTATTCTTGTTCCACCATATCAAAGCTTGTTTAAATTTCAAAAAGAATTTACTGAAATTTGCAGAAAGAATAATTATAGAATATTACATTCTAATGTAAATGCATTATCAGTATTTCCATTAAGGGCTGCAAAGAAAGCAGGAGTACCAGTAAGAATAGCACATTCACATTCTACTAGTAATAAGAAAGAGTGGAAAAGGACATTAATTAAAAATATTTTAAGACCTTTTTCTAAAAAATATGCAACTGACTATTTTTGCTGTAGTGAATTAGCTGGAAGATGGTTATTTGGAGATAAGGAATACAATAAAGGTAGTGTGTATATTGTAAATAATGCTATAGATGTAGAGAAGTTTAAATATAATGAAGAAATTAGAAAAAAAGTTCGAGCAGAGCTTAATATTGACGAAAGTACATTAGTAATAGGAAATGTTGGTAGATTTGTGACAACAAAAAATCATGATTATTTATTAGATATTTACAAAGAAATATATGAAGAAAATAAAGATTCGATTTTATTGCTTGTTGGACAAGGTCCACTAGTAGATAATATTAAGCAGAAAGCAGTTAATTTAGGTATAGATAAAAATGTTTGTTTTCTAGGACAAAGAGATGATGTGAATGAATTATATCAAGCATTTGATGCTTTTGTTTTTCCAAGTTTATATGAAGGATTAGGAATGGCGCTAATAGAAGCACAATGTTCTGGTTCTTATTGCTTAGCATCAACAGGGGTTCCTAAAATCGCAAAGGTAACTGATTTGTTAGATTTCTTAGATTTATCAGTAAATCCAAAGGAATGGAGCAAGAAGATTTTAGAATCAGTTAATAAGGATGAAAGAAAAGAGCAATCAGATAAACTTTTAAAGAGTGGTTATGAAATAAAAAATGAAGCTAAAAAGTTAGAAGAAAAGTATTTAAGTTATTATTAGTTAGGAGTAAATCATTTATTTATCTATTAGAGAGAAAATAGGAATTGAGATGGTGTAGTTGAAATTAAAACTATTAGAACAAGAATAAATAGCTTTATAAGAAAAAACTTAGTATTACAATATAGATACCATTCTATGAAGTTTAAAATTAATGAGGAGGATAAAAATGCTTAAAAAAATAAAGATTAAAGATATATATGGCGTTTTATATTTTATTATTTTGGTGATACCAGCTTTAATATATAAGATGTATTTAAAAATTAGTAAAAGAGAACTTTGGCTAATTGCTGAACTTGAAGAAACAGCTAGAGATAATGGAGTTGCATTTTTTGAGTATGTTACTAATAATCATAAAGAAATAAAATGTTATTATGCAATATCCTTTAAATGTAGGGATTATTCTAGAGTGAAATCATATGAAAATGTTATAAAATGGGCTAGTATGAAACACTATTTTTTTTATATGTCTTCAACATATAATATTTCTGCACATAAAGATGGTAATCCTAATCATCCATTATTTACAATTATGCATTTATATTTGAATTTATATAATAATAGAATTTTTCTACAACATGGTGTTTTATATCAAAATCACGAAATGTTTCATCAAAAAAATACCAAATTCAAAATGTTCATAACAGGCGCAAAGCCAGAATATGAATTTGTTAAAAGCAAGTATGGTTATAATAATAATGAGGTAAGGTATACTGGATTAGCAAGATTTGATAATTTGTATAAACGAAAAGATGATTATAAAAAGAATTTAATACTTTATATTCCAACTTGGAGAAGATGGTTTAAGGATATAAATGAATTTGAACAATCATTATATTATACTAAAATAAAAAGTTTTATAAATAATAAGGAATTAGAACAGGTTTTAAAAGATGCAAATTTCGAAATGTATTTTTGTCCACATATAGGAATTGAAAGATTTAATGATCTTTTTAAAAGTAGTAATGAACATGTAAAAATATTAAATATAAAAGATACTGATATACAAAAGTTGTTGATAGAAGGAACTATTTTAATAACAGATTTTTCTTCTTTACATACAGATTTTGCTTTTATGAATAAGAAGATTATTTATTATCAATATGATGAAAAAGATTTTAAAGAAAAACATATTGGGAAATTTTGGCGTGATACATATTATGACTTTGAAAAGGATGGTTTTGGACCAGTTGTAAAAGATGAAGAATCCTTAATTAATGAAATTAAGAGGGTAATATCTATAAAAGAGAAAAATATAGAAAAATATGAAAAAAGAATTAATGATTTTTTTGAATTATATGATGAAAAAAATTGTGAAAGAATATTTAATGAAATTAGGAGTTTAAATAATGGAAAAAATTGACTTTGTAATATTGTGGGTTGATGGAAATGATCCTAAGTGGTTAAAAGAGAAAGAAAAATATTTACAAAAAAAGAGTAATGATTTAAACAATCAAAATAATAGATTTAGAGATTGGGATTTGTTGAGATATTGGTTTAGAGGTGTTGAACAAAATGCTCCGTGGGTAAATAAAATTCATTTTGTTACATGGGGACATGTTCCCAAATGGTTAGATACTGAAAACAGTAAAATTAATATAGTAAAACATCAAGAGTTTATTCCAAATGAATTTTTACCTACTTTTAATTCAAATGTTATTCAATTTTATTTAAATAATATTGATGGCATAACTGATAAATTCGTAATGTTTGATGATGATCAGTTTTTATTAAACAAAGTAAGCATAGATGATTTTTTTATAGGAAATAAAATAAGAGATGAATATTGTGAAAAGCCTATTTTTACATCTAAACTTGGTGACGTGTATCCTCATTCCTTAATGAACAATATGGGATGTATTAATCAAAATTATTCTAAAAGAAAATTGTATAAGAAAAATTGGAAAAAATATTTTAGTTATAAAAATGGAATAAAAAATAACTTTAGAACATTATTATTGACTCCATGGTCGTATTTTGTTGGATTTGATAATCCTCATATTTGCCAATGCTATACAAAAGAGTATTATTCAAAATTTTGGGAACTATGTGGAGAAAAGTTATATGAGTCTAGTAAAAATAAATTCAGAAGGGAAAATGATTTGACAACCTTTTTAATAAGATATTTATTTTTAATGGATGGAATGTATATACCTAGAAGTCATAAATTTGGTAGAAGATTTGAATTAAGTAATAATAATGATAATGTTTATAAGGCTATATTAAGTGATAAATATAAAGTTATATGTATTAATGATTCTAGAATGGATATTGATTTTGAAAACATAAAAAAAGAATTAATTTGTACATTTGAAAAAAAATATCCGAATAAGTCATCTTTTGAAAAATAAGTTTGATATAAGGAGATAAAAAATGTTAATTTATATTATTTTATTAATTATAACTATAATATTTTCAATAAATATAGACAAATATAAAAATAATAAATTAGGAAAAATCTTAGCAATTATTTTATTATTTATTTTATCATTGGTGGCTGGAGCAAGAACTATAGAGGTCGGATGGGATGCACAAAAATATGTAGCTTCAACATTTTTTAGACTAAATTATTTTGACGGAGATTACAGTAGTTTTATGAATGAAACAACTGTTGAATATGGTTTTTCGCTTTTATCATATTTATTATATAAAATAAAACCTGATGTTAATTTACTTCTTTTTGCATATAGTTTTGTAACAACTGCTTTGGTATTTATATTTGGATTTATAGAAAAGAAAAATATTAAATTTTCAAATTTATTGATTGTATATTTCTTTACATTATTTTTAGTATCATTTAATATTATAAGACAATCTATTGCTGTAGGGTTTGCATTAGTTGCGTTTTCTTATTTTAAAAAGAATAAAAAAATTTTATGCACAATATTTACAATTCTAACATGTATGTTTCATTCAAGTGGAATTTTTGTGCTATTGATTTATTTATTATATGCATTTATAGGTAATGAAAAAATTAAAAGTAAAAGAGTTTTTAAAGTTATTATATTAATATTGGTTACATTGTTTTTTTGTTTCTTTTATGAATATGTTGTTAAAATATTATATTCAATTGGATTAATACCAGGTAAATATTATGAATATATGATATCTTTTGATAGAATAGATTATAATTTATCAAACATTTGTGTAATGTTTTATTGGTTAATTGTTTCTTATATTGCATTAAAATCAAATCCTGATGAAAAATATAAAAAGAAAATTTTGTTTGAATCATTATTATTATTTATTGCATTAGCAATAAATATTGTAAGTATACAAGTTCCTCCGATATATAGAATGGGATTTTATTTTTATTATATTGGGTTGTTTAATTTTGTTGGTTCGTTTGATTTGTATTTTAAAAATGTCCCATTAAATGGTAAAATACTAAAAATATTATCATTTGTATTATTGATTTGTTTGTTTTTTTGGATTACAGTTTTTGCTAATAGTTATAATATATATCCTTATAAATCTAATATATTATAAGTATGATTAAAAAAACATTTACTTTATTTTTTATTGAAGGGTGAAAAAAATGAAAAAAGTCGGTATTATTACAATAATTGACAATGAAAATTGTGGAAATAGATTACAAAATTATGCTTTGCAAGAGATTATAAAGTCAATTGGCTTTGAATCTTATACAATAAAAAATGAAAAAATTTTAAATGAAAAGAACAATTATTTTATTAATTATTTAAAATATTTAAAAAAGAGAATGCGAAGCGTTTTTAATACTAAAAAAGAATTTAAAAACTTTAATAAAAATATTAAATTTACAAAAAAATTATATACAGCTCGTTCGAAAAAATTAAATAAAAAATTTGATTTTTTTATAGTTGGTTCGGATCAAGTGTGGAAGCCTACAAGAAAACGTATGAGTTATATGGATTTATTGGGCTTTGCTGATAATAATAAGAAAATATCTTATGCTGCAAGCTTTGGAATAGATAAAATTGATATTAAGGCAAAAGAGAAATTAAAAAAGTATTTACCTACTTTTAAATCAATTTCAGTTAGAGAGTGTGCAGGTAAAAATATCATACAGGATATAGATAAAAATATTAAAGTAGAAGTTGTACTTGATCCAACTTTACTTTTAGAAGCTAGTAAATGGAGAAGTATGGAGAGGAAACCAAATTGTTTTGGTGAGGAAAAATATGTATTTTCATACTTCCTTGGTGATGAACAACTTCAATTAGTTAAAATATTTTGTGAAAAAAATAATTTAAAATTAATAAATTTTTATGATGAAAATTTTAAATTAGGACCTTCTGAATTTTTATATTTAATTGATAATGCTGAATATATATTTACGGATTCATTTCATGGTACAGTATTTTCTATTATCTTTAACAAAAAATTTATTGTGTTTGATAGAAAGGAGCAAAGCAATAATAATAATATGATTTCTAGAATATTAAATATTTTAGAGTTATTCGAAATAGAAAATCAACTATACAAATCAGGAGATTTTACTTTTGACATTGATTATAAAAATGTTACTAAGATATTAATGGAGCAAAAGAATAATTCGATTAAATTTTTAAAAGATGCACTAAGATAAATTAGTGAGAAAATTGATGAATCTATATAAGAGTTATTAAAGTTATATAAAGATGTATAGTTATCTAAATGAATTTGAAAAGGAGTTGCGAAAAAATGAGAAATCATTTTTCGCAACTCCTTTACTTTTTATTTGGTGCTCCCAATGCTAAATAACCTAAAATTTTTGGACTTAAGAATTTTTGGCAAATCAAAGTTAATATAAGGCATATGATAAAGGTTATTATTGAATTAAGTGGGAAAACCATTAA
>JALENK010000068.1 GCA_022767515.1 Clostridium sp. | reverse complement strand
TCTTGTGAGTTTCTTGATGCTTGATTTAAACCTCTTATTTGAGCTCTCATCTTTTCTGAAATTGAAAGACCTGCTGCATCGTCTCCAGCTCTGTTAATTCTAAGTCCTGAACTTAACTTTTCCATTGACTTTCCTGCATTAGTGTTGTTGATACCCATATTTCTTTGAGCATTCATTGCTCTCATGTTGTGATTAATAATCATATAAATCTCCTCCTTGGAATTCTTATTTGGCATCCATGCCAAAATAAATTTATTTTTTATTTAAACAAGCATAATGCTTGCTATAAGCTACTTAAAAGAATATTTATTATCCTTTACAAGTATTATTATACACCACTTTGTATCATATGTCTGTTAACTATTAATTAAGTTTGTAAACATATTGTTAACAGATGTAATATATTATTAACAAATCCCCATGCAAAAGCACAGGGACTCATTTTAAACTCTTGTTGAGTATATATTATTAGTCATATTAGCTCTAGAATAACTCGAATAAGCCTTTTTTCTTGTTCTACTCTTTTCTAGCTCTTCTTTAAAATTATTTAATTGATATTTTATTATTTCATTAAGTTCATTATCAAGTTCATTAATTTTTTCTTTATTATAACATTCCTTAACAGATTCAGGCTCAATATCTAATTTAATTATTTTTTCCATAATAGCCTGTCTTGCATCCATTTCATTATTTATATCCTCACCATTTTTCGCTTTCCTTATAGCATTTATAGTGATTCCCTTATATTTATACAATAATTCATCTAATATCATGAATTAGAGCCTCCAAAATATGCTTGCATACTTGACATTTGGCTATTATATTTTTCCATTGCTGATTCAAAGCTTGCCCATTTAGTATACAAAGCTTGTTCCTTATCAGCTAATTGGTCTTCCATTTGAGAAATTTTAGTTTTATACTGATTAATTTGAATAGTCATTGTATTATTTGAAAATGATGATGTTCCCTCATATCCTGCCTTTTGTATTAATGCTGACTTACTTGAGCTCATAAACTCATCATTTAATATACTCTTCATTCTATACATAATGCCAGTCTGATTATACTTTTCTGATGAACTTAAAGTATTATCTGTTGGTTGCTGAACAAATAAATTCATAACTGATTCCATATCTTCTTCAAGAGCCCTCTCAAGTGCACTCTCATCAATAGTAAATGTACCATTGTTAGTTCCACCATAATCTCCTACAGGTGTTATTCCTATCTTTTCAAGCATTGTTCCTGCACCTTTTACAAAGCCTGACATAGCACTTTTCAAATCATTTACAATTCTTGAAATATCATTATCTCTATATAATTGACCAGCTTCAACCTTTTCGTTCCAAAGCTTGATTTCATCTTCACTCATTTCTTTTTTCTGGTCTTCAGTTAAAGGGGAATAATCCCTGTCATATCTTTCTGTAACTAATTTATTTAATTTTTTAATGTATTCATTATAATCATTAACAAAGTCAACTATCTTTTTCTTAGTTTCACTTACATCAGTTTTTCCTGTAAGAACTGTTTTTCCTGTATCTGTTATATTTATAGAAACCCCATCTACAACTATTGTATTACTTGTAGCAGCTTCTCCTTGCATCTGATCCCCTGTTGCAGTCTTACCATATACTATAGTACCTCTTGAGTTTGATACTGTAGCTACTAAGTCACTTCCTGTTGCTGTTTTTGTGTTTGCTGATGCTCCATCATAAACAGTATCAACATATGTACCCTTCTTAGCACTTATTACATCTGTATCATTTTTACCAGATACATTTATTGTAGTGGCATCCTCTGAAAGCTCTGCCTTAGCTCCAATTTTAGAAGCCAAAGTAGAAGCTATAACTTTACCCTTTTCTGAGTTTAATTGATCAATCTCTGCATTAATTGCCGCCTTATCATCAGAAGTTAAAGTATCATTACCTAATTTTTCTTGAAGAGAAGTAATCTTTTCATCTAATGATTTTACAGAATTTTTTAAATCTGAATTTTTAACAAGGACCCTCTTTCCATTAACATTAAATTCATATCCAGCATCATCAGAGCCGTTTAATATGGAATCTAATGTAAAGCTGTTTGATACATCAGATTCACCAGTTAAATGAGCATCAATAATATTACCATTTGTTGATACCTTAATATTTTTATCTGCACCTGTAGCTGTAGTTTCAAGTACTATTCCTTTATTAAAATCAGATTTTATAGCTTGCACTCCAATTGAAGATGCCTGCTTTGTTATTATCTTAGCTATTTCCTTTTCAGATTTTCCTTGAAGATCACTAGCTTTTATAAGTACACTATTACCCCCATTTTCAATTTTTATATCACCACTTGTAAGTTCAGCAGATGTAAGATTTACCTGTGCCTTTTTTGCTACTTGTTCTACATCTATCTTATAAGTATCCTTTATAGCAGAGCTTGTAGCCTTAGCTGAAGCTACAGTTTCATCTGTTGAAGAAAATGCTACTGACTTAAAGTTTGATGTTGATAATAAATTATTTGATTTGGCAAAATCAAAATACTTATTATATAATTCCTTACCCTCCTTGATTACATCTCTATAAAGCTTCTGCTTTATTTCAAGCACCTCTTTTTGTTGTCTTTTAGCGTCTACCTTTGCTTGATATGTCTTCATTGTACTTTGAATCAAACTGTCTATATCATATCCACTTGCAAGACCTGTTATTCTTGTTGTCATAATACATCATCCTTTCATTTTTTATTGATTTTTTGCTTTTTCATATGTCTCATGCCATAAATCTCTAATGTCCTCTATAAGAGGTAGTACCTCTTGTAATATTTTTATGTCCTTTTTTAAATTTGCTTCTACTAATTTATCGTGTATAAATTGATAAACTTTATATAATTGTACTGCCCAATCACCTGCTTTTTGATCTAGTGTAGCCATAAGTTCGATAAATATATCTTGAGTTTTTATTAAATTTTCATGTGCAGATTTAATGTCTTTCTCATTTATAGCTATTTCTGCCCTTTTTGCAAACTTAACAGCTCCATCCACTATCATTAAAAGTAATTGGTCCTTTGATGCATAATTTACACTATTATTCTTATATACATTATAACCGTTCTGTACCATAAGTACCCTCCTACTTCTTACTGTCAATAAATATACCTGAACTATTAATATCTTCTTTCTTTTCAGCTTCTACTATTATTTTTTCATTGCTATATTTTACTCCATCAATAGTATAATATCTTTTCTTTTGAGATTGCTTTTTCTTTAAATCATTCTCCTTTTTTTCTTTTTTATCACTTATAACAGTTTCCTTATTACGGTGCACCTTATCATCTTTTCTTTCTTCTTGAAGCTTTCTAACAACATCAGTTTGAATCTGATCTAATCTATACATATAAACTATGCCCTTTTATCTACGATTACTCCAGCTAATTTACAAAGCTTTGCTGCCATATCTATAAGCTTTTTAGGTGGCACCTCTAAAACTACTTTATCAGTTTTATCATCTATTATTTTAATCATTATTCTATTAAATACTTCATGAACAGAGTATTCTGCATGCGTCTTATCCTTAACTAGATATTTATTAACTTCATCAACAGCCTTTTTTAATTCCTTGTTATTATACTTTTCCTTTTCACTCTTTGTTTCCTGAGCTTTTTTTACCTGAATATTATCATTATTCATAAGTTCATTAATTATAGTAGTACTGCTTATTTCTTCTTTAGTGCTCTCAAGCTTATTTATTTCATTTCCCAAATTTACTCCATTTACTCCCATAATTTCACACCTCTATTTTTTTAATTTTTTAAGTAAAGCTTTATCTGCCTTTCCAGCAATCCTATTTTCCTTGCCAACTTCATCATATAATTCTTTTCTTAATATCAATGTTTCTTTAGGTGCAGTAATAGCTATTTTTACACTTCCATCAGAAATTTTCGTCACATTTATCTCAATATTATCTCCAATTAATACTGACTCGCCTTCTCTTCTAGTAATTACTAACATGTTATCACTCCTCAACTATTATTGGACTTTTTATCTTATATTTTTCATTTTGTAATATTACTTGTTCTGCTAATCCATTAGTAATATTAATGACTATTGGTGCTCTAAGATTTGTTGTCGTCTTTTTCATATCTGAATTTAATGTAACTGTAGTGTATACTAATACTTCTTTTTCACTTGCAATCTTTAAAGACTGTATTACATCATCATTAAGCTCTATCTCATAATCCTTATATGAATCAAATGGTGACATTATTACCATACTAAAATCTTTATCGTCAATACATTGTAAAATTTTAAAATAATCATTTTCTGGTACGTCTTGTATCTCAAAATTTTTATAATCCTCTAGACCAAGTAATCCTTTTTCTAATTTAATGTTCATATTTTTCCTCCTATAGATAATCTAATAAGCTCTTAGGTAAGACCTGTGCACAGATTTGAAGTGATGCCTGATATACTGTTTGTGCCACAGTGAATTCAATAGTCTTCTCTGTAAAATCGATATCCTCAGTCTTTGATAGTATGTCCGTCATATTATAGTTTTCATCTTCATTTTTAGTTTGTGCTGAATCCATTCTGTTCTGCTTTGCACCAACTTCTGCTCTAAGCTTTAATAAATTACTTACAACACTATCAATGTCTGCTAAATTTTCCCCTATAACCTTAACTCTGTCAGATGAATTAGATGATTTTAAATTACTAGTAATATCGCTTAAAAGATTCATCAAATTAACTTGTTTTCCATTATCATCCTTACATATTAACACTTCTTTTGCTGTAACATTGTACTCCATCTCTACACCTTGAGATATTTCAACATTCATCTTTGTTCCAAGCATTTCTAGTTGATTTTTAGTATATGTAGAAGTATCCTCTAAATCTAATTTATTACCTGACTTATCAACAAAGTATAAATAAGTGTTTCCTGTTATTCCATCAGTATCTGAACCAAGTGGCTTAGATGATGTCTTAGTTCCTCCAAATACATACTTACCATCAAAGTTTGAATTAAGTATTTGTGCTACCTCTTCAATTCTCTGATTAATTTCATCACTAATCGCCTTCTGTTCATTACTTCCATATGATGCATTTCCTGAGGATACCATAAGTTCTCTAACTCTTTGTATTACATTAGTAACCTGACCTAATGCTGTATCTGTTGTATTAAGCCAATTTATTGTATCCTTTATATTTTCATTATATTGCTTATTAGTATTTATATCTGTATTAAGCTGCATACTTCTTGCTACCTTGTAAGGATTGTCAGAAGGTCTGCTAATTTCCTTTCCAGATGTAAGCTGTTTATTTAATGTTTGCATATTATTTAAATTAGTTGTCATACCATTTAAATAGTTATTTTTCATCATTCCACTCGTTATTCTCATCTTCTATCACATCCTATCTCTTTAATCCATTTACTACTACATCTAATAATTCATCTAATGTAGATATTATTTTAGCATTTGCAGAATATGCATGTTGAAATTGAATCAAATTAGATAACTCTTCATCTAAGTTAACTCCAGATACGGATAATCTGCTATTCTCTACTGAATTTACCATAGTAGACTGGTTTTTTTGTTGCCTTGTGGCTTCCTGTGCCTTAACGCCTAATTTATCAATTATATCTTTAAAGTATGAATCTAAGGTCATACCACTTACATCACTTTGAATTTCAAGTCCATCATTAGATAAAATCAAATCTTTTCTCTCATTGATTTTTTCTCCCATATCTTGAATTCTTAAAAGCTGATCTCTAAGTTTAGATATTTGAAGTGCTCTAGTTCCATCACCTTCACCATCTAAATCGTTTTGATTTGTATATGCGAATAAATTATCGTGTGTTTTCGTTTTAAGCTTCATTACATCATATATAAGTTCTTCGTTTATTGAAATATTACTTGCATCTATTTCACATTCTGCCATAAGAGTATTATCTAAGTTAGTCATCTGATGATTTATATCATAGTCTGCTATCTTTTTATTAACAAATAAAGGAACAAAATCTCTATTTGGTGTTCCATTAGAATTTATTGGATTTGAGACACCACTATGAATTGCATTGACAGATAACGCTATAGCCTTTGCTAACTTATTTATTTCATCTATATATTGTCTAATATCATTTTGAATCTGAATATTTCCTGCTATTTCTCCATTTGATGGATTAAATAATTTTAATTCTCCAGCATTTATAATGTCATTTTCACCGATTGGATATCCATCTCCCTTAACAGCATTACCATTTTTATCAGCCCATATTAAATTACATGACTCCAATTGCTTCTTCTGTATATCAGTCAAGTCAGCAACTCTTAAGGTTCTCTTATTTTTTTCTGTAGTAGTATCCCCTAAAGCATAATATGTAATTACTGTTACATTCGGATATGTCTTATCCTGTTCTACTGAGGAAATATAAGATATTCTTCCACAGATATCTTCACTACTCTTTGAAGATACAAGTGTAGACTGTTTCATACCACAATCGTCTACTGGTGCTACGTCTATTCCATCAAACTCCCTATTTGTAATCTGTATGTTAAACTTATAGCTCAATTCATCTAATAATTTATCTCTTCTATCCATTAAATCATTAGGCCTTTGTCCTGCAGTTGAAACCGTCTTAATTTCTTTATTTAATGTATTAATCTGGTCTAATAAACTATTTACATCCTTTGCATTTGCTCTTAAACTGTCCTTAGTGTCCACTATTAAATCAGATAACTTTGTATGAGCATGATTTAAAGCATCTGCAAGTGCTACAGTCTGTTGTACTGCAACAGTTCTTGCATTTGAACTGTTTGGTTGCTTAGCTAACTCCTGAAATGAATCAAAAAACTTCCCAATAAGCGTTGATATTCCTGTGTCTGATGGTTCATTAAAAAGTGTTTCTATTTGATATAATGAAGTATTTCTAACATCTGCTCTTCCAAGCGTACTATTTTCTGTTCTATATTGATAGTCTAAAAACGTATCCCTTATTCTATCTATTGCACTAACCTTAACACCAGTACCTAATTGTCCTCTAAATAACTGTGTGCTCATAGGTCTTGTAGTTTCAAGTTCAGCTCTTTGTCTTGAATAACCTTCTGTATTTGCATTTGCAACGTTATGAGATGTTACATCAATAGTTGTCTGTGCTGCTGATAATCCACGCGTCGCTATGTTAAATGTTCCAAATAAACCTGCCATCTTTTTCCCCTCCTATTTTGAAAGATTACCATATGAATTATATGTTTTCATTTCTCTTCTTGGATTGATGTAATTAATAATTTGGTTATTAAATGACATCTGCTGTCTTAGTAATAATTCATTGGTCTCTTTCTGTAATTTTATACTTTCAATAACATTATTTATCTCCTTGTAAGCAGAAATTAAACTCTCATATTTTGATTCGCTCACAACTTGCTTCATACTCTTATTACCTATAATCTTTCTTCTCTCAACTTCCATCTCAGCTACTTTTTTCTTGGCTAATTTAAGCCTATCAACCATTGCCTCTAATTTGAAAATATTTTTTTCCATAATATAGCTATACTGTTCATCTAATAAAGCTAACATTTCTTTAAGAGCTTCTATCTCTTTAATTAATATATCTGCTAATTCTTTGTAAATCATATTATATACCACTTATACTTTCTAATATACTTCTTGCTGTTAATTTCGAATCAATATTATAGGTATTATTCTTTATTTTATTTTTAATTTCCTCAATCCTTGAATCATGATTTATATTTACTTCATCTAAAGAATAGTTCTTCATTAAACGTCCAACATCAGAAATTTCTATAACATCCTTTTTAAGCTGCTCACTCTTGGTATTTTTAAAATAACTATTTCTATATGTATTATAATTTATAGACATACTTTGAGGGTTTAATCCTTCTATTTTCATAGCACTATCTCCCTTCTCTAATTTACTCTATTCTATTATCGAACAAAAAATTAAAATGTTTAGATAAATTATTAATATTATTTCATAAAAAAATACAACCAAAAAATATGGTTGCATTTTAATACTTTATTTTAATGATTTAATTTTTTCAGCATTGCTTACAATACTTGTTATTCTAACACCGAAGTTTTCATCAACAACAACGACTTCTCCAAATGCTATCTTTTTACCGTTTACTAATATTTCCACCGGTTCTTCAGCTAATTTTTCAAGCTCTATTAATGAACCTGTACCCAAAGCTAAAATATCTTTAATGCTCTTCTTAGTTCTACCAAGAACAACCGATATATCAAGTGGTACATCAAGTATTAAATCAATATTTTCTGGTGGTGGTGTACTACTTGGATAAGTTAATGGTTCAAAAGCAGCTGGATGAACCTCTACAGGTGGTTTTGGTTGAATTGGTTGCTCATAAACTGGTTGCTGATATGTCACCTGTGGCTGTGGCTGTGGCTGTGGTTGTGGTTGTGGTTGTGGTTGTGGTGTAACTTGTGGCTGTGGCGCTACTTGAGGTTCAGGTACTACTTGTGGTTGTGGCGCTACTTGCGCTTCTTGTGCTTCATCCTCAGTATCTGTTCCCATCATAATATCGCCAATTTTCTTTGCTGTTGGTATTGGTAGTACTTGCATTATACTACTGTCTACCAAATCTCCAATAGTCATTCTAAAATTAACTCTAACTATTGGCTCATCCTCTGATATATTATCTGATAAAAGTTCAGATTTATCATTCCAAATCTTTGATACTGGTGGCGATATATCAACAGTTCTATTAAGCATAGTAGCCATAGAAGTTGCTGATGAACCTATCATCTGATTCATCGCTTCTTGTACTGCACTAATTTCTATTTCTGTTAATTCATGAGTTTCTACCTTTCCATCTCCACCCATCATTAAATTAGCAATAACTGCGGCATCTTGAATTTGTATAATTAATATATTTCTTCCTACTATTCCTTTAGTATACTCAACATCTAATACAACCGTAGGTGTATCAAAAACCTTTTTTATTTCATTTAATGTTGTAATCGTAACTACAGGAGTTGTTATATTAACCTTTTGATTAATAATTTGATAAAGAGCTGTCGAAGCGGAACCCATAGATATATTTCCGATTTCTCCTAGCATATCTTTTTCAATGTCTGTTAGCATAGCTTGATCTATATTATTACTTGCTTCTTCACTTTTATTTTCTTCTGTCCCTTCGTTATTTACATTTGAATCATCATTCCCTTGATTTAGAAGAGCATTGATTTCTTCTTGCGAAAGGAATCCATTACTCATAATCGTTCACATCCTTATCTATTATATCTAATACTGTAACTCCCATATTCTTACCAATAGTACCTGGCTTTGCATAATAATATTCCTGATTTTCTATTAAAACCTTAATTGGGTCAGTACATTTTTCATCAAGTTTTATTATATCACCTTTTGTCAATCTTAAAAAGTCATTAACTGTTATATGAGTGTCTCCAAGCTGTGCACAGACATTTACCTCTATAGGTTGAAGTCCTTCTTCAAGCTTCTTTCTTGATTCTTCTAAAAGTTCTTCATTTTCACTCTTGAACCAATATTGTACAACAAGCTTATCTAATACTTTCTCTATACTCAAGTATGGTATACATAAATTTATAAATGTATTATTCTTTCCAAGCTCCACAGAGAAAACAATTAATGCAACTGGTTCATTAGGTGCAAGAGTTTGGTTTATTGCTGGATTTGTTTCAATGTTTTCAATTTCTGGTTCAACATGCATTATATCCTCCCATGCTAAAACCAAATTTGATAACATTCCAGCAATAACCTGTCTCATAATATTTTTATCAATATCTGAGAACTCTTTAATATTATTTTTTCTTTCTCCTGTCCCACCTAACAATATATCTATTATTTGAAACGAAAATGCTGGATTCGTTTCAAATAATATACTTCCTGTCAATGGAGGCATTTTAAACATTGTTAAAATAGTCGGATTCTGCACCGAATGTATAAATTCTTCATATGTAACTTGTTCGACTGTCTCAATTTTAACCTTTACATTTTTTCTTACCTGCCCTGTCAAATAATTTGAAATTATTCTTGCAAAATTATCATGAATTAATTCTAATGTTCTTATGTGATCCTTGGAGAATTTTTGTGGACTTCTAAAATCATATACCTTAACCTTATGCTTCTCATCTTCAGCTGCAATCGGCTCCGGATCTAACTCTCCTGTAGACAAAGCAGATAATAATGCGTCTATTTCACTTTGCGACAAAACGTCTGCCATTTTGGTACCTCTTTTCTAAATAATAAATTCTAATTCAAAAGGCTGTCGATATCAATTATAGTAAGCAATCTACCACTATTATTTACAATTCCTTTTACATATTGATTACTCTTATTATTCTCAACTTTTTGAATATCTTTTTCATCAATATCTAATACTTCTTCAACCTCATCAACTGATATACCCACTTCTTCATCTTCAACTTTTAATATTATTATATTATTTTGTTCATTATTTGTCTCTAAATTTAATAATAAATTAATATCAACAAGTGATTTAATCATTCCTCTTAAATTTATTAACCCTTTTATATACTTTGGTGCTTTAGGAACTATTGTTATCTGCATCATATCATTAATTCCTTGAACCTTCTCAGTTTCAACCCCAAAATGTTCTTGACCTAATTTAAATACTACTATTTGCATTAGTATCACCCTCCCTTTTATACTACATCTCTATTAGCCAACTACCTTTTTAACAGCTTCTAAAACTCTGTCAGGTTGGAAAGGCTTTACAATAAAGTCCTTTGCTCCTGCTTTAATTGCATCCATAACCATTGATTGTTGTCCCATTGCTGAACACATAATAATCTTAGCATTTGGATCATTTGCCCTAATATTTTTAACTGCTTCAATACCATCCATATCTGGCATTGTAATATCCATTGTAACTACATCTGGCTTTTCTTTATTATACATTTCGACAGCAATTGCTCCATTTGCAGCTTCACCTGCTATTTCATAACCATTCTTTTCTAAAATATCCTTTATCATCATTCTCATAAATGCTGCATCATCAACTATTAAAACTCTTGCCATAATTTCTCAACCTCCTAATTAATTCCTAACTTTTTCATTAATTTACTAACTGCTTCTGGAACCGGAATATAATAAAAGTGTGCTCCAAATTCCTTTGAATCATTATCTAAAAATAATGTTTCAATATCTAAAACATAATCATCATACTGACCTGACTCTATAATGCATGTAGCAACAATTGCATCCATCATATCACAAGCCACTGCAGGCACTGATGCCTTTAAATCAAATCCAGTAAAGCTTGAAATGGCGCACATATATGTACTAGATAAAATATTTCCAATCTCGCACATTACTGACTCAGCCATACTGGACATATTCTCCACATCTTCAAAAGTACCTGTTAAATTAGATATTACCTCCTCAGCTACATTCTTGTCAAATATTATTAAAATATTTCCCTCAATTTCACCAATTTCCTTAACAACTATTCCAACTACAATACTTTCACCAATGTCTTCCATAAGTTTATCTAAACGAATACTATTGACAGATGGAACTGTAATATCAATTTTTTTAGATAATAGATTTGATAATGATGTAGCTGCATTACCAACTCCTATATTTGATATTTCCCTTAATGCATCTAACTGAATTGTATTAAGTTGTTCCATCTTTCATTCCCTCCTTATTTAAACAAGAGCTCCAACATCCAAAATCAATGTTACTAGACCATTACCAAGAATTGTTGCTCCAATGTATTCATTTAAATCCTTCAATGTCTTACCTAGTGGTTTTATAACAATTTCTTGTTGTCCTTGAAGAGAATCCACTAACAATCCAATAGTCTTATCTCCTACATTTACTATTATAACATATTTTTTATCACATTGCTCTACTTCTATTCCTAATCTTTCATTTAATCTTAAAAGTGGAATTACCCTATCTCTATAAACTATTACTTCTTTTCCATTTGACTTCTTGATTCTTTCTTCTTTATAATCAATAACTCTATCAATGAATCCTAAAGAAATAGCAAGTGTTTCCTTACCAACCTTAACTAATAAAGCTTGAATAATTTGTAATGTTAATGGAAGTTTAATTATAAATTGTGAGCCTTTTCCTTCTTCACTAATAACATCAACTGTACCTCCAAGAGAAGCAATCTTTGTCTTAACAACATCCATTCCAACTCCTCTACCTGAAATATCAGTTACAACTTCATTTGTACTAAAGCCTTGAGCAAATATTAAATTTTTAATATCATTATCATTTAAACCTTCAGTAGGAATTCCCATCTTTTCAGCCTTTGCTTTTACTTTTTCAACGTTAATTCCAGCACCATCATCTGTAACCTTAATTAATGCCTTAGTTCCTTCTTGATAAGCAATTAACTTAACAGTACCAACAGGTGATTTACCTTTTTTAATTCTTTCTTCTGCTGTTTCAACCCCATGGTCAGCTGCATTTCTTAATAAGTGTATCAAAGGTTCACCTATTTCGTCAATTACAGTTCTGTCAAGTTCTGTTTCTGCACCTTCAATTATGAAATTAATTTCTTTATTTAATTCAACAGAAATATCTCTAATCATTCTTGGGAATCTGTTAAATACAGTATCTAAAGGTAACATTCTTATCTTCATTACAAGGTCTTGTAAATCTGAAGTTGTTCTTCCTACCTGTTCTAATGTTTCTGTTAATTCTGGTGATTTATTATCCACAACAATTTGTTCAAGTCTAGTTCTATAAATAACAAGTTCAGAAACCATATTCATAAGCTTATCTATTCTTTCAAGATCAACTCTTACAGACTGGTGTGCTTTCTTTCCTGAAGATTTCTTTGCACCCTCTTCTTTCTTAGCAGGTACTTTATCTTGCTTTTTAGCAGGTTTTGTAGCTTCTACTTTAGCCTCTTCTATTTCCTTTGGCTTAACTTCTTTTTCTTCCTTAGCACTTTCTAAAACAAGATCTTCCTCTTTAATAGCTGTCACTTCAACACTTTCAACTTCTGATATTCCTTCAACAAGCTCCTTAATATTTTCTACTGTTAAGCTTGTAATCATTGTAAATTTCAATTCAAAATCAAATTCTTCATTTTCAATACTTTCAGTTGGTGGTTCAGATTTTATGATTTCACCAACTTCCTCTAAATCTTTAACTATTAAAAATGCTCTTGCTGATTTTAATAATGTATTTTCACTTAATTTAATATCTAGATTTAATATATTAAAACCTTTTTCCTTTGCTTGTTTGATAACAGATAAGTCATATTCATTTAATTCTATTAATGCTTCATCTTCTGATGCTTCTGTTTTTGAAGCATTATTTTCAGCACTTTTTTCTAAAGCTTGTTGTGCTGCTGCTCCTCCTTGTGAAATACTTATTAATTTGTCCATTATTTCCTTAATATCAACTTGTTCATCAGATTCTTCTTCTACATTGCTAACCATTTTTTCTAAGGTATCCAAACAGTCGAATAAAACTGTTACAACCTCCTGAGTTACCTTTAATTCTCCCTCTCTAAATTCAGATAAAACATCTTCCATTTTGTGTGTTAATTCTGCTATATCTGAGAACCCCATTGTAGCAGCCATACCTTTTATAGTGTGTGCAACCCTGAAAATTTCATTTAATTTATCAATATCATCAGGATTTTGTTCAAGTTCAAGTAATGATTCATTTAATGTTTGTAAATTATCCATTGATTCTTCTAAAAACATTGTCATATATTGAGATGTATCCATTTTCAATTCCCTCCTTATATCTTCCTATAAACAAACGTTGATACTTTTTCAAATCCACATTCTCTGTAATTATAAATACTTTCTGTAGCTCCTATAAATAGTAGCCCACCCTTTTTTAGTGAGTCTGCAAATTTTTGATAAATGACTTTCTTTATATCATTATTAAAATAAATTACCACATTTCTACATAATATCAAATCAAAGTTTCCATCATAACTATCACAAATCAAATCATGCTTTTTGAAATCAACCATTGATTTTATACTATCATCTATGTAATATTTATTATTAATCATTTTAAAATATTGCTTCAATTCAGATTCTGGCACATTTTTTACCTCTTCTGATGTATATTCACCTTTTTTTGCTCTAGCTAAAATAGTATTATCTATATCTGTTGCTATTATTGTATTTTTAACATTAGGTAATACCTTTTTCATTATCAAAGCTAATGTATATGGCTCACAACCTATTGAACAAGCTGCACTCCATATTTTAAGCGGGCTATTCCCTGCTTTAATATAATCTTTTATTATTTCTATCAATTCATCATAAAGTGTAGGATTTCTATAAAATTCAGTAACATTTATAGTTATATGATCTAAAAACCTCTGTCTTTGCTCATCGTCACTTTGTATTAATTTTATATAATCCTCTAAGGTTTTAACCCCTATCCTACCCATTAAACTTTTAATTCTTCTATTTAACTGTTCTGGTTTATATGCTAAGAGGTTAATCCCTAGTTCTTTATGTACCCATTTATGAAACTCATCAAATTCCACACTACCCACCTATCTTTCTTTTATTATGCTTGAAATTTTTTGTCCTATTTTATCAAGTGGCAATACCACATCTACTTTTCCAGTTTCATATGCCGCCTTAGGCATACCATATATTGTACAAGTTTCTTTGTCCTGTGATATGGTAGTTCCTCCAGCCTCTTTTACAATTACAGTACCTTGTGCACCATCTCTTCCCATTCCTGTTAAAATAGCTGAAATTACTTTACCTTTATACACCTTAACAGCTGATTCAAATAGTTTATCAACAGCTGGTCTAACTCCCCATATTGGCGGTTCAGAATTTAACTTAATTCTTTTATCATCACCAATTATCATATGAAATCCACCTTGTGCAATATATATTGTATCTTTTTCTATATTCATACCATCTTGAGCCTCTACAACCTTGAGCTTACATAGCTTGTCCAATCTATCTGCAAAAGTTTTGGTAAATCCTTTAGGCATATGTTGTACTACAAACACTGGTACTCCTATATTACCTTCTATATTGGGAAGTACTACCTGCAATGCTTTAGGACCACCAGTAGAAGCACCTATAACTACTGCATCTATTCTTTTATTCATTCTTCATATCCCTTACCCTTTATTATAATTGAAATGTATTTCCACCAGCTACTCTAATAGTTACTGAACCATCTTCCGAATTTACAATCATAGTTCTTCCCTTATTTCCACCTAATGCCTCAGCAACTATTGGAATACCTTCTTTTTTAAGCGCCAGCTTAACAGCCTCTGCATTTCTTTGCCCTATATCACTTACTAAAGTTTTATCTTTAAAATTAAACATTGAAGCCCCACCAGCTATTTTAGCCTTAAGAGATGATTTTAAGCATCCTGCTTCAATCAATTTATCTATTAACATTGGAATTGCTGTATCTGCAAATTTCATAGGTGTGTTATTATTCTTAAACTGTGTACTATCTGGAAGCATTATATGTGACAAGCCTGCAATTTTCTTAGTACTATCATATAAAGCAATCCCTACACATGAACCAAGTCCAATAGTTATTATTGTTCCTGGCGGAAGAACAAAATTCAAATCAGCAATTCCAACCTTTATTTGATTATTATCCATAATTTTCTAGAATATATTCTCTACTTCTTTTTCAGTTAGTATTTTTGATATATTTAGGCAAATAACAATTCTTCCATCAATCTTAACAAGTCCTTTAATATATGCATTGTTTTCATCAATAGTTATTTCTGGTACTGGTTCAAACTGAGAATCACTAATTTCTCTAACTTCACTTACATTATCAACTATAATACCAAATTTATTTTCTAAATTTTTCATTACAATAATTTTGGGCTTCTTAACCTCTTTTTCTTTCTTCAAATTAAATTTCTTACTTAAATCTATTACTGGCATTATGCTACTTTCATAGTTCATTACTCCTGCAACTATTGGTAATGTATCTGGCATCTCTGTTATATTATCCTGTGTTAATATTCTCTCAACATCAAGAATATCAATAGCATAAAATTCTTGATTTACTTCGAATATCAACACCTTCATTTCTTTGATTTCCATCCCATAAACCCTCCTAAATTTATCTATAAAACAAATTTATCAACTACAATATCTCCATTACTAAAATATGCCTTTACATCCTTTGAGTCCTCTTCAAAGGTATAATGTCTATCACCAACAATAAAAACTGTATTTCTATATACTATATCAGCTGTAATAATACCACCTTTTTTTACCTTTAAGGTTGTACTAACTCCGGCACTACTTCCTACTGTAGCACATCTTATATTTCCACTAGCTGTAAGTGTTCCACCTCTAGAAACAGCTTTTTCATTTTCAAAAACTATATCCTTAAGTGCTGTCATATCTGAAACATACTGACCTTTTCCTTGAATAATTATACTTCCTGTAGCATTGATTTTAGAATCTTGAACATAATTTACATAAACGTCAATTGGTAGAAAAACATCTTCTTTTAATGGAGCCATTTCTTCATTTACTAAATCAATAAGGTTATAAAGTTCGTTAACAAATTTAATGTTAAAAGGACCACTACCAATAAGCTTACTATTTATATATGATTTTATTTCATCATTATTATTATTAGGATTACTCATTAACAATAATGCCTTTCTTGGCAATGTTTTAAACTTCTTTTCTATTAATAATTTAACTATCTCTCCATCACTCTTATACATAAAAGCTGGTTTCTCTTTCAATTCTTCAGAAAGTGTTATAATTTGCTCTACATCACTCTTTAGTTGAATTAATCCATCTAGATATTGTTGTAATACCATATTCTTAGCTCCAGCTTCAATCGTAGAATTAATTATACTTCCCAAAATCCTTGCTTCACCTTGTGAAATCACATTAGCACTTTCAACATTTCCCTCTATAAATACGGTATTTCCTGCCTTTACAGTCATACCCTCTTTAACACTCTTGGCAATTTTTACATCTCCAATAAAATCAATGTTTCCACTCTTAAGATTTACATCTGATGTAAACTGATATATTTCATTTACAAAGAATACTCCATTTTTAACAGACGGTGCTCCTTCTATTGTTGAAATTACTTTATTGCCATCAACCCTACAACCTCTATCTGCTTTTATAAAAAGTGGTTTCTTTCTTTTTCTTGCTACATCTTGTCCGAATATATTTACACCATCTCTACCAACTTCACCAACAATAACCTCTCCTAACACTTCACCTACAGCCACATTAGCATAAGAATACATATTTTTATAGTCAACTCTTTGGTCTGAGTCCTCATCTACTCTTCTTGTTGTATTTTTAAATTTAATTTCTAATCTATCCTCTTTATCATCTATTGGTTTATCTCCTTCTGCTACAAGCATATTATTTACTTCATCAAGTTCTGATGCTCTTTGTATTTCTTCATGTTTAAGCCCAAAGACAATCTTTCTCTCTCTTAATATTGCCTCTATCTCACCCGCTCTATAATGAGGTGGCATTTTTCCTTTTATTTTTCTACACTTTACATTAATTACATTATGTTTTTTTATACAATAATATTCTTCTATAATTTCCGGAACATAATTAATTGTAATATATGCTTTCATAGCATCTGAGTTTATATCTAATTCTCTTTTAGCTTCTTCATTATTAGGTAAATATATTATTCTATCATGATTAGTAACCTTACATCCTTGAGTTGCTTCTAAATCATTAACTATCAAAGTAACTCCTTTATCAAATACTAATTCAAATTCTCCTTCTACCCCTTCTTTAAATATTATATGCCCATCCTTGGCAATTACCTCTTGAGACTCATTATTCTTTATTTGATTATTGCTATTTGATTTTTTTCTACCATTATCGGTATTCTCATCTTTTTCTACCAATGAATCAATAACATCTTTTTCTGTATCCCTTACTGTAACTTCTATTTCATAATGCTTTCTAAATAATCCACCACTTTTCACAACGGTATATTTAAAATCATCTCTACTACAGCTTAAAGTATTTTCTGCTTGTTCTAAACATTCTTCTACACTTTTTCCTACAAATCTACGTTTCATAAGTCTCCACCCCTCTCCTTAGTTAATTATACCATTATATTTAATATCTTATCTAAATGTTAATAATATATTTACTTTTAATTTACTTTTTGTTAACTTTTGAACCCTTTATATCTTTATTTCCCTTTGTTGTGTTAGATGTTTTTGCTAGCGCCATTTCCTTGCGCTTTGTAACTTCTTTCTTTGCTTTTGCCTCGGCTTCCTTCTTTGCCTTCTCTTCAGCCTCTTTCTTTGCTTTTGCCTCAGCTTCCTTCTTCGCCTTCTCTTCAGCCTCTTTCTTTGCTTTTTCTTCTAATCTTTTTTTCTTTGAATTTTCACTTATATATTTTTCAATTCTATCATCAAAAGCTTCCATTAACTTGTTTAATAATTTGCAATCTCTATTAATAACATTTCCTTCTATTTTTGTTATTGGAAGAATTTTAGGAGATGTCCCACTCATAAATACAGCATCTGCACTTTTTAATTCCATATAATTGATATTTTCTTCAATAACTTTAATATTTAATTCTCTAGCCATTTTAATTATTTCTGTTCTTGTTACACCTGGAAGTACAGTTTCAACTCTAGAAGTACGAAGCGTATCTCCATTAATTACAAATATATTAGATCTACTTCCTTCTGTGATTACGCCCCATTCTCCTACCAATATTGCTTCATATGCATCTCTTGCTTCTATTTTTGAATTCACATAATCTCTAAAACCTTTATTAATTATTTTTGCATTTGGATTTTCCCTTTGTCCAAAAAATAATATTGCCTCTACTCCATCAGCATACATTTTCTCAGTTGGATAACTATGATCTATAAAATAATATCTTAATATATCAAAATCTATATTATAAGTAACCTTTACATTACCTTCAGATACATTATTTTTTTCTACTAATTCATAAATACTATTTAAAAATTCATCAAAGCTTAATGATACTTCCTTATTATTTAATTTGAAAGTATATAATAATCTATCATAATGTTCCTTGACAAACAATGGTGTACCATCAATTATTCTTATAATTTCATAAGCCATTCTACCTTCTTGTGTAGCAAACTGAGGAGTTTTTTTAATTTCTCCATTTTCTAAATATACTTTTGAACTTGATTTTATCATATTCCTCTCTCCCTACTTCCAATTTAATATTTTAAATTTTACTTTATTCTTTTTCTTATAATTTATCAAATAAGGATTCCCCACAAGATTTAATAATGGTAAATCCGAAAGTGAATCAGAAAACATATAAGACTTTAAAAAATCCACTTCAATTTTTTCTTTAGTTAGTACTTCTTTAAGCCTATTTACCTTTTCTTCTCCCTTGCAATTTTTTCCAAACATTTTTCCTGTAAACTTTCCATCTTTAATTACAAATCTTGTACCAATTATATTATCTACTTCCTCTATCTTATATAATTCATTTAGATAAAATTCTGGTGATGCAGATATTAAATAAATATCATATCCTTCTTTCTTAAGTTCCTTCATCTTTTCAATAGAGTCCTTATATAATATTTTATTTAACCTATTTTCATAAAATCTGCAAACAAAATCCTTAAGTTTATTTTCGTCCATTCCTACTAAAAACTTGAGAAATTTTTCCTTGACATTTTTTTCATCATATCTACCTAAAACATACATAAGTCCTGAATATATTGCTCTTGGTGCATATTTAATATTTCTTTTATCCTCTGAAATTGCATATTTATATAGTTCCTGAAGGGTTTCCCTACTTGTTATTGTGTAATCAACATCAAATATTGCTAACTTTTTCATCTACGGCTATACACCTCCAATATAATTATAACATTACTATAAAATAAAAAAAGATGTCTACTATAATAATAGCAAACATCTTTTAACTATCTATTGAATTTTCTTTAAAAATTCGTTAATCCTACTTAATCCTTCTTTAATATTTTCTTCTGATGTAGCATAAGATAATCTAACATATGAATCTAATCCAAAAGCAATTCCCGGAACTACTGCAACCTTAGCCTCATCTAAAAGATAATTTGAAAAATCCAAAGAATTTTTAATTTCATTGCCATTTATTTTTTTATTAAAATAATTCTCTATATTCATCATTACATAAAATGCACCAGAAGGCTTAATTATACTTACATCCTTCATTTCTGATATCATCTTTACCATTAAATTACGTCTTTGTTCAAATACACTTATCATATGATTCAAATCATCCTTTGAACCTTCTAAAGCTTCCACTGAAGCATATTGTGCTATCGAGTTAACATTAGATGTCATATGACTTTGTAAAGAACTCATAAGTTTAGCAATCTCTTTATTTGAAGCAGAATAACCAACTCTCCAACCAGTCATTGCAAATGATTTAGAAAAACCATTGATTACAATCGTTCTATTTTTTGCATCCTCTGATAAAGAAGCTATGCTTACATGCTTATTACCATCATAAATTAACTTTTCATATATTTCATCAGATATAATTACTAAATCATACTTTTTAGCAAATTCAGCTATCATCTCAAGCTCTTCCTTTGAATATATAGAACCTGTTGGATTATTAGGGTCATTTAATATTATTGCCTTTGTCTTTGATGTTACAGCTTTTTCTAATGTTTCTAATGTATACTTATAATCATCTTCTTTTTTATTTTCAACAAAAACAGGTACTCCTTCAGCTAATCTAATAAGCTCGGGGTAACTAACCCAATATGGTGTTGGAACAATTACTTCATCTCCTGGATTAAGTATTGCCATAAATGCATTATTCAAACTTTGTTTTGCACCTGTTGAAACTATAATTTGAGCTTCTTCATAATCTAGTCCATTATCTTGTTTAAATTTATTAACAATAGCCTTTCTAAGTTCTGGTATTCCTGGAACAGGAGTATACTTAGTCTTCCCATCCTTCATTGCTTTATTTGCAGCTTCAATTATATTTTCAGGAGTATTAAAATCTGGTTCTCCTACTCCGAAGGTAATCACATCTACTCCTTTTGACTTTAACTCCTTTGCCTTAGCCGTAATCGCTAAAGTCACAGATGGATTAATACTTTGTGCTTTTCTTGAATATTCCATTTTATTCCTCCACTATTTTCTTAGTTTAATCAATTTATTTAATAATACTTCATCTATTCCATATGTTCCTAAAGTATTATTTGTATAACCACCATGATAGTCACTTCCACCAGTTATTAATAATTTATACTTTTTACTCATATTATAAAATGTAATTATTTGTTCTTTTGTATGACTTGGATGATATACCTCTAATCCTTTAAGACCATATACTTTGAAGTTTTTGATAATCTTTTCAATTTTGGTATCTTTACACATCTTACCAGGATGAGCTAATACAGAGATGCCTCCACTTTCCTCTATTACTTTGAGTACTTCTCTAACCTCTAGCTTTTCACCTTCCACATAAGCTAGTCTACCTTTAGCCAAATAATTGTTGAATGCTTCTTTATAATTTTTTGCATAACCTTTTTTAACCATTAAACAAGCTATATTTCCTCTTCCAATAGATGTTTTATCAGTAGCTAATAACTCATCAAATGAAATATTAATATCATTATGATTTAATTTTTGTATTATTTTCTTAGTTCTATTTATTCTATTTTTTTTAACTTTATCTAAAGTTATTTTTAATAAATCGTTATTTATATCAACAAAATATCCTAATATATGTATTTCTAACTCTTCATACTTTGCACTAAATTCTACACCTGGAATTATAGTTAAATCATCATATTTATTTTTTGTTACATATTGGGATTCAATAGAATCATGATCTGTTATAGATATATATTTAATTTTCTTTATTTGTGCATTCTCAATCAATTCTTCTGGAGTGAGTGCCCCATCTGAATATGAGGAATGCATATGCAAATCCGCGTATTTCATAAATATATACCTCCCATACAATTAGTAACTTGATGAGATTACTAAGATATTTTATCAGTTACTATTTTAACTCTATTTACTACAAATTAAAAGTTTTTTTTAAAATTTTACAAAAAAAGAAGGTATAAACTCTATTTTTCTTCAACTAATACTTCATTATAATATTTAGCTACCTCATCAAATTCCTCATCTTCTGGAATTATAAGTTCTTCTCCAACTAATTTAAAAATGCATGAAGAACCATAAGCTTCATTATAAGCTAAATAGTACCTGTTATCATTGTATTCAAATTCATCAGTTATTGGACAAGCTATTGTCTCACCATTTTCATCTTCAATTTCTATAACAAACATTTCTTCTTCATTACATTCATGATTTTTATTATCCATACTATTATATTTCTCCTTTACAATATATATCATTCATTATTTTAACTCTATTTGCAGTAAATTAAAAGCATTTTTTATACACAATTGAGCATACAAAAAGAAAGCATAAGTCAATTAAGACCTATGCCCCCTTAATATTATAACTTAATTATTTTTGTTCATCTAACTTGATATATCCAGCTAATCTATCCATAGCATCCTTTTTAGTCTTTTCAAATAATGCTTCTGCAGCTTCTGGGAACATCTTAGCAAGTGATGCATATCTAACTTCACCCATTAAGAATTCTTTAAAGTCAGCCTTTGGTTCCTTAGTTGAATCAAGCTTGAATGGATTTTGACCAGCTTCCTTTAATTCAGGATTGAATCTGTACATTGACCAGTATCCACATTCAACTGCTCTCTTAGCTTCTTCTTGGCTCTTACCCATACCAATCTTAATTCCGTGGTTGATACATGGAGCATAAGCTATGATTAATGATGGTCCCTTGTAAGCTTCAGCTTCAGCTATAGCCTTAAGAGCTTGTGCCTTGTTAGCACCCATATTGATTTGAGCAACATATACATATCCGTAGCTCATTGCCATCATTCCAAGATCCTTCTTCTTAGTCTTCTTACCACTTGCAGCAAACTTAGCGATAGCAGCTGTTGGTGTAGATTTAGAAGATTGTCCACCTGTGTTTGAGTAAACTTCTGTATCAAATACAAGAACATTTACGTCTTCACCAGAAGCAAGTACGTGGTCAACTCCACCATATCCGATGTCGTAAGCCCATCCGTCTCCTCCGAAGATCCATTGAGATCTCTTAACGAATAAATCTTTCTTTTCTAATATCTTCTTAGCATCTTCTGAACCGTCTTTTTCAAGAACAGCAGCGAACTTATCTGCTAATTCTCTAGTTCCTTCACCATTATTCATATTAGCTAACCATTCATCAGCAACAGCCTTTGCATCTGCACCTAAGTTAGCAGCTTTAACTATTTCAGCTAATTCTTCTCTTTGAGCCTTAACTCCTAAGAACATACCTAATCCAAATTCAGCATTATCTTCGAATAATGAGTTAGCCCATGCAGGTCCTTGTCCCTTCTTATTCTTAGTGTATGGTGTTGAAGGAGCAGAACCACCCCAGATTGAAGAACATCCTGTAGCATTAGCTATCATCATTCTATCACCAACTAATTGAGTTACAAGTTTAGCATAAGGAGTTTCTCCACATCCAGCACAAGCTCCTGAGAATTCAAGAAGTGGTGTTTCGAATTGGCTTCCCTTAACTGTATCCTTAGCCATTGGGTTCTTCTTATCAGTAATATCGTATATTAAGTAATCCCATGCTTCTCCTTGAGCTTCTTGAGATGCAGCTGGCTTCATAACTAAAGCATCTGCTGGACATACTAGAGCACAGTTTCCACATCCTGAACAATCAAGAGGTGTAATACCCATTGAGAAGTATAATTTTTCTTCTGTCTTAAGAGCCTTAGCTTCTACTATCTTAGCACTTTCAGGAGCTGCGTTCTTTTCAGCTTCATTTAATAAGAATGGTCTAACTGCAGCATGTGGACATACCATTGAACATTGGTTACATTGGATACACTTATCTGCTTGCCATTCAGGTACATTAACAGCAATTCCTCTCTTTTCGAATGCTGCAGTACCAGCTTCGAAAGTACCATCAGCCATATCTACGAATGTAGAAACTGGAAGATTGTCACCTTCTAATCTGTTCATTGGAATAACAATATCCTTAACGAACTTAGATGCATGCTTGATTTCAGCTGGAACATCATCTGCTACTGTCTTCCAAGCTTCTGGAACATCTATCTTAACTAATGATGCAACACCTTGATCTATTGCAGCATTGTTCATATCTACTATGTTTTGTCCCTTCTTACCATAAGAAGTTACAACTGAATCCTTAAGATATTTAATTGCATCATCTATTGGAATAATGTTAGCTAACTTGAAGAATGCAGATTGCATTATCATATTAGTTCTTCCACCTAATCCAATTTCTTGAGCTATCTTAACAGCATTTATTGTATAGAATTGGATGTTGTTGTTAGCAATATACTTCTTGTATGCTGCAGGTAAATGAGTTTCAACTTCTTCTGGTGACCAAATTGTATTTAATAAGAATGTTGATCCTGGCTTTAATCCTTCTAATACATTGTACTTATAAACATAAGATTGGTTAGAACATGATACGAAATCAGCTTTGTTTATTAAGTATGGTGACTTAATAGCCTTCTTACCAAATCTTAAGTGAGATACTGTAATTCCTCCTGATTTCTTTGAATCGTAGAAGAAGTATCCTTGAGCGTACATATCTGTATGGTCTCCGATAATCTTTATAGCACTCTTGTTAGCTCCAACAGTACCGTCTGATCCTAATCCCCAGAACTTACAAGCTGTAGTTCCCTCTGGTGTAGCATCGATATCTTCAGTTACTTCTAATGAAGTATTTGTTACATCATCATTGATTCCTAAAGTAAATCCGTTCTTTGGTTCATCCTTTGCAAGGTTAGCATATACTGCAGCAATGTGACCTGGATTTGGATCCTTTGAACCTAAACCAAATCTACCACCAACGATTACTGGTGCATCAGCTTGTCCATAGAATGCATTCTTAACATCTAAGTATAATGGTTCACCAGCTGATCCTGGTTCCTTAGTCTTATCTAAAACAGCTATCTTCTTAACTGTCTTTGGAACAGCAGCTAATAACTTTTCAACTGAGAATGGTCTGTATAATCTTACTTTAACAACACCAACTTTTTGTCCATTATTATTTAAGTAATCTATAGTTTCTTCACAAACGTCTGTTACAGAACCCATAGCTACGATAACTCTATCAGCATCTGGTGCTCCATAATAATCGAAGCAGTGATATTCTCTTCCTGTTAACTTAGTGATTTCAGCCATATAGTTTTCAACTATTTCTGGAACTGCGTTATAATACTTATTAACAACTTCTCTTTCTTGGAAGTAGATATCTGCATTTTGAGCTGTACCTCTTGTTACAGGGTGGTTTGGATTTAAAGCTCTTTGCTTAAATTCTTTAACTGCTTCCCAGTCAAGTAAGTTAGCTAATTCATCATATTCAAGAACTTCAATTTTTTGAATTTCATGAGATGTTCTGAAACCATCAAAGAAGTTTAAGAATGGAACTCTTGACTTAATAGCTGATAAGTGAGCTACTGCTGATAAATCCATAACTTCTTGTACTGAACCTTCTGCAAGCATTGCAAATCCAGTTTGTCTTGCAGCCATAACATCTTGATGGTCACCAAAAATATTAAGAGCTGAAGTAGCTAATGCTCTTGCTGATACGTGGAATACTCCTGGAAGTAATTCACCAGCAATCTTATACATATTAGGTATCATTAATAATAAACCTTGTGATGCTGTATAAGTAGTAGTTAATGCTCCTGCTTGTAATGAACCATGAACTGCTCCAGCAGCTCCTGCTTCTGATTGCATTTCCATTACTTTTACTGGTTGACCAAAGATATTCTTTCTTCCTTGTGCAACCCATTCATCTACGTGTTCAGCCATTGGTGATGATGGTGTGATTGGGTAAATAGCAGTTACTTCTGTGAATGCATATGACACGTGAGCTGCTGCCGTATTACCATCCATTGTTTTCATTTTTCTCATCTTGTGAATCCCTTCTTTCAATGTATTTAGAAAAAGATTGTTAAATTGTTAACTATCTTAATTCGCAATCTTAATACTACATATTAATTATACTTCAAACAATAAATTTTGCAAGTTTTATATTATACATAATTCCACATTTATTCTTTATTTTTTTCTACTACAGACATTATAATCTCTAAAACTGCTGAATTTCCAGTTTTAGAGCCACTTTTATTCATATTATTTACTAACTCTTGTTTTTTGTTTACTAACTCTTCCACCTTTTGTCTAAAACTTTCAGTAGTAATCTCTTCTTCTTCCATTACAAGTGCATAACCTTCTTTTTTGAAAGAATTTGCGTTTAATATTTGGTCTCCTCTGCTTGCTTTTTTAGATAAAGGTATTAAAAGCATAGGTTTCTTTAATGCTAAAAATTCAAATATTGAATTTGCGCCTGCTCTTGATATTATATAATCTGCTACTGCAAATAAATCTGGTAACTCTTTATCTACAAATTCAAACTGTTTATATCCTTCATATTTTTCATATTTTGAGTTCACATTTCCTTTTCCACAGATATGAATTATATTAAATTTATTTGTAAGAGTCTCTAAATTTTCATAAATAACATTATTTATTACTTGTGAACCTAAACTTCCACCCATAATTAAAATTACTTCTTTTTGATTTTTAAACTGACACATTTCTAGACCTTTAGCTTTTGAACCACTAAATATCTCTTCTCTAATAGGACTTCCTGTAAGTATTCCTTTATTGTCCTTTACATACTTAAGACTTTCCCTAAATGTTACACAAAGTTTATCACAAAATGGTGATGCAAGTTTATTTGCAAGCCCTGGTGTTATGTCTGATTCATGAGCTATTACTGGAATTTTTCTCCTTGATGCTGCTATTACAACTGGCACTGATACAAAGCCACCCTTTGAAAAAATAACATCAGGTTTTTCCCTCTTTAATATCTTTTTTGCTTGAAAAATTCCTTTCACAACTTTAAATGGATCTGTAAAGTTTTTTAAATCAAAATAACGTCTAAGTTTTCCTGAAGATATAGGAAAATATGGTATCTTAGTTTTTTCTAATATCTCCTTCTCAATTCCATTTTTACTACCTATATATTTAATTTCGAATCCTTCTTTTTCAAGTGTAGAAACTAATGCCAAATTAGGCATAACATGCCCTGCAGTCCCCCCACCTGTCATAATTATTTTATATTTACTCATTAGAAAACAGCTTCCCTTCTATTATATTAAACAATTCTGAAATTCTTTATATTTAATTGAACGCTTTTCTTTCCATTAAATTCATTAACTTGCGGATAATATATTATATCCATCTTCATATTACAATATCCCGTATCTAACAAATCTAAAAAGGCTTCTTTTCCAAACTTTTCTGTATAAGCCTCTTTAAACTCTTCATACTTATTAAAATTCAATCCTTGAAGAGATATATTATCCTGTTTCATTAAAAACTTTAAAAATTGCTTATCCTTTCCCATAAAAAATACTTTATCCACACTTATATTTTTAACTGCAAAAAGGGGTGATGGATTTCCTTTTCCAAAAGGTCTTAATTCTTCAATTTCATTTATAATATTTTCATTTATAAGTGAAAATTTTAAAGGCGTATCAATCTTTATTGTAGGGATTATTTGTTCTTCTGTTAACATACATTTTTTATTTAATTCTTGTCTTAAAGCTAGTAGATTCTCCTTTTTAACAGTAAGTCCTGCTGCCATCGGATGCCCACCAAACTTTTCAATTAAGTTCTTGCACTTATTTAATTCTTCATACATATGGTAACATTCTATACTTCTACCAGAACCTTTAGCCAATCCTTCTTCCTTAGTATCTGTCATAATTATAGTTGGAAGATTATATCTTTCTCTAACTCTTCCAGCTACGATTCCAGCAATACTCTCATGAATGCTTCCATCATATACAAGAATAACCTTATCATTTTCACTAAAATCATTCTCTATTTTTTCATAAACCTTCTCAAGACTATCTTTAGTTAGTTCTTGCCTATCTGAATTTAATCTGTGCAATGTCTTTGCTAAACTTTTTGCATTCTCTTCATCCTCAGTAATTAATAATTCTACTGAAAGGTCTGCTGTTTCAAGCCTTCCAGTTGCATTTATACATGGTCCTAAAACAAATCCTAAATGATACTCTCCAATTTTACTATCAGCCAACTTTGTTTCCTTTATAAGTTCCCTCAAGCCTATATTTTCTGTGTTGCCCATTGTACTTAGACCTTTTTTTACAATTATTCTATTTTCATCCATAAGTTCAACAACATCACAAATTGTAGCTAAAGCTACAAGCTCATAAAGCTCATTAAATGATGTATAGGTCACATTAAAACTCTCAATCAAAAGCTTTGAAAACTTTAATGCAACTCCTGCACCACACAACTCTTTAAAGGGATAATCACAATCCTTCTGCTTAGGGTCTATAACGCAATCAGCTTCTGGCACTTTATATATTTTTTCTCCATCAATTTCTTCATAAGGTACCTCATGATGGTCAGTAATAACTACAGTAAGTCCAAGCTCCTTAGCATATTTAACTTCATTAATAGCTGAAATTCCATTATCACAAGTTAAAATACATTCTGCACCTTCATCCTTTAATATTTTTATCCTATTGCTATTCATTCCATAGCCTTCATCTTCTCTACTAGGAATATAATATTTAAAGTTGGCATTTAAAAATTTTAATACCTTGCAAAAAATCGTAGTGCTACATACTCCATCACAATCATAATCACCATAAATAATAATTCTCTTTTTAGTTTCTATGGCTTCCTTTATTATATTTACACCACGAACCATATCCTTCATCAATCTAGAATCATATAAATCGTCTATTGTGCCATTTAAGAACATATAGGCATCCTTTTTAGTTGTAATATTTCTATTTGAAAGAAGTCTTGTAATTAATGGACTTAAACTAATTTCACTCTTTAACTTTTCAAAGTTACTTTTTTGATTTACAACTACCCAATTTTCTTGCATTATCTTCTTCCCATTAGAAAGTTATACATCATACCTTCCTTTAATCCTTCCTGCTTACTGCTACCTAATAACTCTAATAATTTATAAGAAAATTCAAGTGCAGTTGCAGGTCCTCTGCTAGTTAGCATGTTTCCATCTTGAACTACTAATTCGTTCTCAATATAGTTTCCTTCTGATAGCTCCTCTTCAAATCCTGGATAAGATGTTATATTCTTATTTTTTATTATTCCTGCTTTTCCAAATGCTATTGGTGCTGCACATATTGCAGCTACTATTTTGTTTGCAGAATTAAATTCTTTTAATATTTCCATTACTCTTTCATCATCTCTTAGCGTATTTGAGCCAGGAAGCCCTCCAGGAAGCACTACCGCATCATAATCCTCTAATTTATCTGTTAAAATTTTATCTGCCTTAATTTCTATATTATGTGAACCAGTTATTGATTGTTCTCCTGTTATTGACACCATATCGCAAGTTTCATTTGCTCTTCTTAAAACATCTACAACTGTTAAAGCTTCAACCTCTTCAAATCCATTTGCTAATAAAATTGCTACCTTTTTCATTACTAACCATCCCTTTTCTTAATTATTTATATCAACAATTTCATCGTCTAATTCAATAGATAATATAGAGCTTCCTCTTCCTGCTCTATTTCTAGTCTTAATATCATCAATATTAATTTCTGCACTTTTTTTCTTTTTAGTAGTTATTTTCAATAATGAATTATCAATAAAGCATCCACCATAAATTACACTATCCTCTCCCTTTATGCTGATACCTGTAACTCCTGATGCATTCTTACTCATTAAGCTTAATGATTCAGTACTAAATTTAATCGCCATTGACTTATTTGTAATTATAACTACCTCAGCTAAAAACTGACTTGCAATATCTACAGATACAACTTCATCATTATCCATCTTAAATTTATAAGAAGTATTTGTAATAAAGTCTCCATCAAATTCAGCAAGTGATGTTTTCTTAACAAAACCACATTTAGTAAACTGATAAACTGCCATATTTTCGATAAATTGTTTTATTGAAAATATACCCACAATTTTTTCAGTTTCATCAAAATTATCCACCAAACTACTTATTTTTATTAAGCTGTCCTGTATTCCACTCAAAATTAATGAATCTATTTTTATAACATTACCTTTATTAGTAAATAACAAAAGCTTACTTGTACTATTTGTATTTACCTTAAGCTTTTCATTCCTATTATTTAATTTCATTACTTTAAGTGAATGTTTTTGTGCTACTTTAACAGAAAACTCCACAAATTTACTCTCTTCTACAATTTCAGCTTCCACCACTTCATCATTTGAAGATATATTAAACATATTCACACCCATATTAGCTCTTTGAGTATTCATAAGCTCTGGAATATCAGCTGTAAAACTAAGACCTTCTTTTGTCTTCATACTAATATGCTTAATTTCTTCTTGAATATCATATACAGCAATGAGCTTTTCATCCTTTCTAAGCTTAGTTGCCTGAAGCTTAGCATAATTAGTTACAAACTTATCTAATGATGATTTTTTTATGCTTCCCTTACTAGTAACAAAATGTAAGTATTTATCTTCAGAAAAGCTATCTACTGATATAGTACTAACTATTTTTTCATCATCAAGATTTATTGCTTTGATAATAGTATCAATTCTCTCTCCTTTATCCTTCCATTTTCCTTCTGGAAGATTAACAACTTTAGTTTGATACATATTACCTTTATCTGTAAAAATAATAAGGGTATCTTTTGTGTTTGACTTAAGTAATGTTTTTAAGCTATCTCCTTCTCTATACTCTATATCCTCTGCATTAGCATTAGATCTTATATAGCTCTTTTCTGCCATTCTTTTAATGAATCCATCCTTTGATACAGTAATAATGACATCTTCAACTACTATTAATTCTTCAACATCAATCCTAGCTACATCATCATTTTTTTCTATTTTAGTTCTTCTTGGATTCTTATACTTATCTGCAATTTCTTTAAGCTCATCTTTAATTACATTATATAATTCTCTTTCATCACTAAGAATCTTCTTAAGTCTTTTTATACGACTTTTTAATTCCTCATATTCCTTTTTAAATGTTGTAATTTCAAGACCTGTTAATCGATAAAGCATTAATTCTAGAATTGCCTCAGCTTGAGCTTCTGTAAAATCAAACTTAGTTATCAAATTCTGCATTGCATCCTTTTTAGACTTGGACTCTCTTATTGTTTTAATTACTTCATCTAAAATACCAATTGCCTTAATAAAACCTTCAACTATATGAAATCTCTTTTCAGCAATTTCTAGCTCTCTTCTAGTTCTTCTTGTTACAATATCTTTTTGATGATTTACATAATGATGTATTATAGTCTTTAACCCCATAGTTTCAGGTTTACCATTTGAAAGTGCCACCATATTAAAGCTTATATTGCATTGCAGGTCAGTCTTTTTATAAAGATACTTTAATACCTTCTCTGCCATTTCTTCATCTACAGATTTTTTTAATTCAATAACTGTTCTTATACCTGTTCTATCAGACTCATCCCTGATATCAGATATTGATTCAAGAGCTTTTGCATGTTTCTTATCCCCAGTCATCTCTGAAATTGTCTGAAGAAGTTTTGCTTTATTCCTCTTATAAGGAAACTCTGTAATAACTATTCCCAGTCTATCATTTTCTAATTTTTCTATATTTGCCTTAGCTCTACAAGTAACCTTTCCTTCACCTGTCTCATAAGCTGATAAAAGTGCATTTGAGCCAATAATAATTCCTCCTGTTGGAAGGTCTGGTCCTTTTATATACTTCATCAACTCTTTTGTTGTAATATCATTATTATCAATGTATGCCAAAACTCCATTTATAACTTCATTTAAGTTATGTGGTGGAATATTAGTTGCTAATCCTACTGCTATACCAAAGGTTCCATTAACCAAAAGATTTGGGTATCTACTTGGAAGAACCTTAGGCTCCATCTCACTATCTGAATAATTAGGAACCATATCTACGGTATCTTTATCTATATCTCTAAGCATTTCCATAGCAATATTCGTAAGCCTTGCTTCTGTATATCTCATTGCTGCAGCTCCATCTCCATCAATAGAACCAAAATTACCATGTCCGTCTATTAATGGCTCTCTTGTAGAAAAGTCTTGTGCTAGAATTACTGTTGCATCATAAACCGAGCTATCACCATGAGGATGGAACTTACCCAAAATATCCCCCACAATTCTAGCTGATTTATAGTACGGTCTATCTGGAAAAGCCTTTAAAAGATATGCACCATAAAGTATTCTTCTATGTACAGGCTTTAATCCATCTCTTACATCTGGAAGAGCTCTTTCCTTAGCAACTTCAACTGCATAGGGCAGATAATTATCTGGCATAGCCTCTTCTAGAGGTATTGGTATTATATTATTATCCTTTGGAATTTTATCTATTTTCTTTGCCATCTTTACTCCTACCTTTTAAAACTCTGCATATTTATACATATATTTTTTTCTAGGTTCAACAACATCTCCCATAAGAAGAGATATCATTCTTTCTGCCTTAGCTGCATCCTCAATTGTAACCTGATACAATGTTCTTGTTTCTGGATTCAATGTTGTTTCCCATAATTGGTCTGGATTCATTTCACCAAGTCCTTTATATCTTTGAATTAAAGCTCCTTTACCAATTTTCTTTTTAGCAATTTCTAATTCCTCATCATTATATGCATAAATCTGTTCAGATTTATTTTTTCCATCCTTATACACCTTATATAATGGTGGTTGTGCTAAATATAAATGACCATTTGCTATCATAGGTCTCATATATCTATATATATAAGTCATCCATAAAGTTCTAATATGATATCCATCAACGTCAGCATCACTCATAATTATAATCTTATCATACTTTAAATTTTCCTCATTATAGTTATCTAACGTTCCAGTACCAATAGCAGCATTAAATAATCTTAGTTCCTCTGAAGCTAAGACATTTTCAAGCTTCTGCTTTTCAGTATTCATAATTTTACCCTTTGATGGCATTATTGTTTGGAATCTTCTATCTCTAGCCTGCTTAGCAGAACCTCCCGCAGAATCTCCCTCTACCACTATAAATTCTGTAACACTAGTATCTTTCATTGTACACACTGCTATTTTACCTGCAAGTGGTGCTGTTCCTTTCCCTATCTTCTTTTTCTCTGCATCATTTATTTTTTTAATTTTATCTCTTCTAAGTGCTGCTTGAAGAGCATTATTCATAATATTTGACGCTAAGTCCTTATTGTCCTCAATCCATTCTGAAAATTTAGTATAAGCTAAATCATTCATCATAGTATATGCTTCATTATTTCCTAGTTTTGTTTTAGTTTGACCTTCAAAGACAGGATTACTTATCTTGATTCTGATTATAGCAGTCATCCCTTCTCTTAAATCATCACCTTCAAATTCCTTATCCTTTTCCTTAACTACTCCTATCTTTCTTGCCCATTCCTTGAATGCTCTTGTCATTCCTGTCTTAAACCCTGTTTCATGCGTACCAGCTTCAGTTGTTGGAATGTTATTAACATAGCTTGCTATATATTCAGTTGTTGAATCTGTAAATTGTACACAGACTTCTCCACTCATTTGAATGTTATTCACAACTTTTTCCCCTTCAAATAAAATAGGCTGTGCATGAAGAGGTGTCTTACTCTCATTTAAATAATCAATAAAATCAAGTAATCCTCTCTCAGAATAATATTCTTTCTTTTCTTCTATAGCCCTTCTTCTATCTATAAGTTCAAGATGAATTCCTTTATTTTGAAAGGCTAACTCCTGAAGTCTTTCATCAATATTATCAAATTTGAATTCTACTGTTGAAAATATATTTTTATCTGGCATAAAAGTAATCTTAGAACCAGTCTTATCAGTCTTCCCTATAACTTCTAGCTTCGTAACAGGAGTCCCTGGCATTTCTCTCTTTAATTCTTTATCATATGCATATTCAAATCTCTGTTTATAAATATTTCCGTTTTGATATACCTCTACCTCAACCCACTTTGAAAGAGCATTTACTACTGCTGCTCCAACTCCATGAAGTCCACCTGATGTTTTATAATTCTTATTATCAAACTTACCACCAGTATGTAATTCAGTAAATACCATTTCCACACCGCTCTTTTTCTTTATTGGATGTATCCCCGTTGGTATTCCTCTTCCATTGTCAATAACACTAATGCTTTTATCTTGATTAAGTATAACTGTTGCTTTATCTCCAAAGCCATTAGCTATTTCATCAATGGCATTATCTAAAATCTCCCACAAACAATGATGTAACCCCTTGCTTCCAGTAGACCCAATATACATACCAGGTCTAACTCTAACTGGCTCTAATTTTTCTAATGAGGTTAAATCTGTAACATCATAACTTGTATTACTCATAAAATCCTCCATTTCAACTAAATAATTTCTTTGTATTCTTGTAAAATCATAAAAACGAGCTCATATACCTTAAATAGTACACGAACTCATCTTTATGTTCTTCTAATTAATCATTTTCTGATATTTCAACATTTCTTACATGCTTTGTATGATTCCATTCCTTATTATTCTTTCTGATGATTCCTTGAAGTGTAATCGGAATCCAAGTAACTGTATAAACACTATATAATAAAAATCTAATAAAGAATAACATACTTCCTTTTCCAAGTGCAAGCCTTGATGCTAAAATAAATATTGTATAATATCCTAGGTTAACTAATATGCCATAATTCCAGTTATCTATCCAATTCATTATAACTGGTGTTAAGAATATATTACTAGAGAACAACACACAGATTACAAAAAATCCTACTGAGGCCTTCTTATCTAACATCAAAACTAAAGGTGTTAAAATAAATTGTATCAGAACGAATACTTTAAATCCAACATTTCCTACCATATCACTAACTACAAAAATATTACTGTGAGGTATTTTACTTTGAATGACACCTAATATGGTAGATACACCTAGTAACAAAGTAACAAAGGGTTGAAACACATATATCGCCGCATCAAATATATACCATGATTTTTCCTTGAAAGCTTTTTTAATAAGCTTTCCTGCATATCTAGATGCTACATCAGCAAATCCTTGCATCCATCTTCTTCTTTGAACCCAAGATTGCTTAAGCTTTAATGGCTTTTCATCATATATTTTTGCATCATGTGCCCAACCAACTTTTTGATTGTTCATAATCATTTTACAAGTAAACTCTAAATCTTCTGTTAAGCAAGCAGCACCCCATCCATATTCTTTTAAGGTATCTGTTGATATTGCAAATCCTGTTCCACCAATTTGATTTGACAATCCTATATTATTTCTTGATAATTGGAATAGTCTATTTTGTGACCAAAAGGCTATTGAATAAGATGCAGCTATCCATGAGTCATCAGGATTTTTACTATCTATGTACCCCTGAACTACTTTATATCCTTCTTGTAATTTTGAATTCATTTCCTTTAAAAAGTCTTTATGCACAATATTATCAGCATCAAATATAGTAACTGCATCATATTGTTTTTCCATATTAAAAAGCTTCTCAAACATCCATTCAAGAGCATAACCTTTTCCTCTTTTTTCGGCATTTACTCTTTCACATACAGTTACCCCATAGCTTCTTGCAATTTCTGCTGTCTTATCTGTACAATTATCTGCAATTACAAAAATATCATATAATTCTTTAGGATAATTTTGCTTTTGCATACTCTCTATTAACTTTGCTATTACTACTTCTTCATCATGCGCTGCAACTATCATCGCAAATGAATTTTTGGGTGTATAATTTTTAGTCTCTTTTTTTTTGTATATTCCAAATATACCCAAAACTAAATAATAACATGTAATTAAGAATACTAATATTTGAAATACACCACTAACACAGTAGACTATATTTCCCATCCTATCCACTCCTAAAAATACAATATAAAATTAATACTAGTCTTAATACCAATATTAATTCACTATTATAATATAATTCAATTGTATTCTAAAATCAAGTAGAATATTTAAGCACAAAAAAATTGCCATATAGAAGATTACTCTTCCATATGGCAACACATTAAAGAAAACTCTAATTAAACAATACCTTGTGCCATCATAGCTTCAGCTACTTTCATAAATCCAGCTATGTTTGCACCTAGTAAATAATTTCCTTCTTGACCATATTCCTTAGCAGTATCACTACAGCTCTTAAATATGTTTTTCATTATGTTGTGAAGCTTTTCTTCAACTTCTTCAAATGTCCAAGACATTCTAATACTATTTTGAGTCATTTCAAGTGCTGAACAAGCAACTCCACCAGCATTTGCTGCCTTTGCAGGTCCAAATCCAACTTTAGCATTTTGGAATACACTTATAGCTTCAAGTGTACTTGGCATATTAGCCCCTTCAACTACATACTTAACACCATTCTTAACTAAAATTTTAGCACTTTCTTCATTGATTTCACCTTGAGTTGCACATGGAAGTGCTATATCACATGGGATAGTCCAAATATCAAGACGGTTATCAACATACTTAGCACTTGCTACTTGATCTGCATATTCTTTAATTCTTCCACGCTTAACTTCTTTAATTTCCTTAACTATATCTAATTTGATACCTTCTTCATCATATACATATCCGTTAGAATCACTTAATGCAACAACTTTTGCACCTAGGCTTTGAGCTTTTTCACAAGCATAGATAGCAACGTTTCCAGAACCAGAGATTACTACTTTCTTACCAGCAAAGCTATCTCCCTTTTCCTTTAACATTTCTTCTGTGTAATATACTACTCCATAACCAGTGGCTTCTTTTCTAGTAAGACTTCCTCCATATTGAAGTCCCTTACCAGTTAAAACTGCTTGATCACTAGCATTTCTAATCTTCTTGTAGTAACCATACATATATCCGATTTCTCTACCACCAACACCGATATCTCCAGCAGGTACGTCTACAAGTCCTCCGATATGTCTATATAATTCAGCCATAAAGCTTTGACAGAATCTCATTATTTCATTATCGCTCTTTCCCTTAGGATCGAAATCTGATCCACCTTTACCTCCACCTATTGGAAGTCCAGTTAATGAGTTCTTAAATATTTGTTCAAAACCTAAAAATTTAATTATGCTTAAGTTAACTGATGGATGGAATCTAAGTCCTCCCTTGTAAGGCCCTATTGCACTGTTGAATTGAATTCTGTATCCTCTATTCACTTGTACATTTCCATTATCATCAACCCATGGAACTCTAAACATAATTTGTCTTTCAGGTTCTACTAATCTTTCTAATAATCCACCCTTTATGTATTCTGGATGCTTATCAAATACTGGAATTAATGAGTTAGTTACTTCTGTAACTGCACTTAAAAATTCACTTTCTCCTGCACTTTTTGCTTTTACTGTCTCTAGCACACTATTTACATACTCTTGACCGTTCATTTTGCCATCCCCTTAATTAAATTTTAATAATATAAATACACACCTAATATAATACAACATTTTTTTTCATTTTTCTATCTTTTAATAAGATTTTTTTTTGAATAATAACTAAAGAAAGTAAAAAGGGCACCTAATGAACCACAAATTATATCCTTCATTGTATCACCAAGCCCTCCTTGCGAACTAAATCCAAGAAAAACATCAGTAGTATATTCCCATATTTCCCATAATCCTGCAAACGCTATTGAAAATAACATTGGAACGATTAGTTTTATTATTTTATATTCATCTTTTATATACTTATAAAAAACAATTTCTCCTATAATATAAAGTAATATTCCAGAAATAAAGTGTAATATTTTGTCATAAAAGGTAATTGAATAAAAATTTAATATATTACCAAGATATATAGATATAAAAACAAAACTTAAAATAATGTTATAGATAACTTTATTTATATTGAATCTCAAATATCCTATAATTAAAACAATAAGAATTATAAAAGTTAGAATTATACGAAATATCTTCTCTCCATTCCCATTAATTCCATATATAATAGCTGAACTTATCAATAAAACAAAAAATATAACTGTACTTATTAAGTCTTTCCTCATATCTATAATACTCCTAATATTTTTACTAATAATTATTATGCTTTGATTTTAATGTTGATGTAAAAATAAAACCAAAAATTGCTCCACCAAGTATTCCTCCTAAATGGGCAAAATTATCTATTCCAGACTGTGTAAAACCAATAAATAAATTTAACCCTATTATTAGTATTAAGTTACTCATAAAATTTTTATTTATTATATCCTTATTCATTGTACAAAATACTAATAATGCTGCTGCTAATCCAAACACTGCACCTGATGCTCCTACTGAAACAGTTCTAGGATCACCTAGCTTATAACTTAAAAATGCTCCAATAAGTCCAGAAGAAAAATAAATAATTAAATATTTTATCTTTCCAAATATCATCTCACATTGTGTTCCTAAATAATATAACCCATACATATTAAAAAATAAGTGCATAAGTCCACCATGTAAAAACATACAAGTAAATAAACGCCAATACTCGTTATTATAATCAATAAGGATTCTAGCCTGCCCACCAAAATTAGCTAAAGTATAAACATCAATATCAATTAATGATTTTGAAGATATTACACACAATAAAAACATAATAAGATTAATACCAATAATAATATAAGTAACAATCGCTTTTTTATTCACTACTAATCATCCCCTATATTTCTTCTAACATATCTAATAATTCATTAAATCTCTTAATAGTAGCTTCGATTGGCTTTGGTGTAGTCATATCAACTCCAGCATTTTTTAATATGTTAATAGGATAATCACTTCCACCACTCTTTAAAAAGCCTTTATACTTTTCCACCGCAACTTCTTCTTTATTTAAAATAGAATTTGCAAAAGCTGCTGCAGCCGAATATCCTGTAGCATATTGATAAACATAGAAGTCAGAATAGAAATGTGGTATCCTTGCCCATTCTATAGCTATTTCATCATCAACAACCATATCCTCACCAAAATACTTTTTATTAAGTTCAATCCACTTATTATTAAAATCCTCTGCAGTTAGTGCTTCTCCTTGACTTAACACATCATGAGCATATAATTCAAATTCAGCAAACATAAGTTGCCTAAATACTGTTGTTCTAATCTGCTCTAACTCTTGATTGATTAAATATAACTTTTTATTCTTATCCTCTTCCTTGTTAATTAAATGGTGAATTAGCAGTGCCTCATTTGTAGTGGATGCAACCTCCGCACAAAATAAAGTATAATCTGCATAATAATAAGGTTGATTTTTTCTTGAATAATAAGAATGTAATGAATGACCCATCTCATGTACTAATGTAGATATATCATCTAATTGATAATTATAATTTAATAATACATAAGGAAGTGTATCATAAGAACCCCATGAATAGGCTCCACCCTTTTTACCTTTGTTTGAATATATATCTACCCAGCCTTCTTCTATTCCCTTATTAAATATTGATAAATATTCTTCACCTAAAACTTCTAATGCTTCATTTGCTGTTTTAACCGCTTCAGGAAATTCTATTTTTTGCTTCTCTATTTCAATTAATGGAACATATAAATCATACATATGAATTTCATCAAGACCTAATAGTCTTTTCTTTATTCTTACATATCTATGAAGTGCCCCTACATTATCATCCATTGTTTTTATTGCATTTTTATAAACCTCAACTGGTATGTCATTGGGTGCTAATGATGCTTGTAGTGGTGAATCATATTTTCTAAGCTTAGCAGAAAAATTAAAATTCTTAATTGAACTGCTTAATGTTGTAGCAAAAGTATTTTCTAATTTTTTATATTCGCCAAACAACATCTTGAATGCTGTTTCTCTTACCTTTCTATCTTTACTTCTAATAAACACTGAATAATTTTCTTCAGTTAATTCAACTTCGTCTCCCTCTTCATCATTTAAAAAACCAAATTTCATATCAGCATTAGATAACATATTTTGAATATTTGACGGTGCCTCAAAACACTCTGTTGCTAATGCTAAAACTTCTTCAACACTCTCACTTAAGGTATGTGGCTTATCCTTTAATATATCTTTTAATAAAAATTCATATGCCTTAAACCTATCATCATTTTTAATTAGACCTTCAATAAAACCATCCTTTAATGATAATAACTCTGGCACAAAAAATGCTCCATAACTTGAAAACTCTGACATATATGAATCAATCTTACTCATCATAGCTTGATATTTTGTATTAGTAGTATCTTCATCAGACTTCATATGAGCATAAACATATAACTTTTCTGCTTTACGAGATAATTCCTCATTACATGCTAAATACTTTAATATCTCTTCCTTATCCGAAAGCTTGCCCTTAAAGGCTTTTAATTTTACACTTTCTTTTTTTAAATTTTGTAATTCTTCTTCCCAATTTTCATCACTAGAAAAAATCTTATTTAGTTTCCATTTGTATTCTTCAGGAATCTCATTTCTCTTTTTAACAATTTTATTATTTTCCATTATTTATACTCTTCTTCCTTTCCCTTTATAGCTTCAAATACATTTTCCATCTCTGCTTTAATAATTGATAATGCTTTATTTAGACTTTCCTTCATCTGACTATAATCATCAATATAAGGCATCTTTAAAATATATGTTGGATTATACTCCTCTTCATCTTCTTCTATTTCAAAACCAGCCTCTACAAAAGCATCTTGATTAAACAAATCAAATATTGCAGAATATTCCCACTCTTCAACATCCTTATTGGTATCAAAATATAGATTAACCACATTATCAATAACATATAACTTTACTACATATAAAGCTCCTTCTTCAACCTCAAAGCTTCCTAATTCTTTAGTTATAAAACCTGTTTCTTTATCTTTTTCCATTAATACTAAACTTGAAAAATCCATACTAACATCTCCTTTTATTCTAAAAATTCTTCATTAGATAAAGTTTATCATAAATATATCATAACACAAACCTAATATATTGTATCTAAAATAACTTTATTTTTATGTAAATTTATGGTAAGATATATTTAGTAATTATTTAAGGAGTAATTATGTTTAGGTTTAAAGAAAAACAAAAAATAATTTTTCTTCTGTTTATTACTTTTGTACTAACAGCAATAATAACTTCTTATAGGGCATATATTACTGTACGTTGTATGGATTTAAACTATTCTGTTGATTACAACCTTACTTATAATACTTTGCAAAGAGTGAAATCTAAAAAATTGATATTCTTAAATAATGATACTGCTGTATTTGAAACTTGTGGCTTACGCATAGAAAAACCATATAAAACAGTAAACGTAACCATACTTTTAAGACGTAATAAATTAGGGATATGGAATATGGAATCATCTAGCATTGAATAAGGCTAACATAGCTTTGGCTATGTTAGCTTATATATTGCATTTATTTAAATGAAACTTCAAAACCTCAGCAGATTTCTTCAGTTTCTCTTCCTCTTCCTTACTAATTGGGATTTCTAAAATATCTTTAACACCACCTCTATTAACTATAGATGGAATAGCTAAATACATATCACTTATACCATACTGACCATCATATAAGCTTGAAACTGTCAATATGCTATTTTCATCCCTAAATATAGCCTCAACTATCCTGTTAACAGCAAGACCTATTGCAAAATATGTTGCTTTCTTTCTATTAATTATTTCATAAGCTGCATTTTTTACATCATTTTCTATTACCTTCTTAACATCATCATCCCACTCTAAATTATTTCTTTTTGTATATGTTTCAAATTCCTCCGCTCCAATTCCACTATTACTCCAAGTAACTACTTCACTATCCCCATGTTCACCAATAACATAACCATGAATATTATTATTATTAACATTAAAATATTTACCAAGTACATACTTTAATCTTGAGGTATCTAATACAGTCCCAGAACCAATAACTCTTTCTTTTGGAAAACCTGATAATTTATAAGTTATATAAGTTAATACATCAACAGGATTAGATACTACTAGTAAAATAGCCTCTGGACTATATTTAGCTAAATCAGGAACAAAACTCTTGAAGATTTTATAATTCTTATCTATTAAATCTAATCTAGTTTCCCCTTCCTTCTGACCAGCACCTGCTGATATTATGATAATGTCAGAATTCTTAGTTTCTTCAAGACTACCTGCATAAATATTTACCGGCTTAACAAATGATGTACCATGGACTAAATCCATCACTTCTCCTAATGCCTTATCCGTATTTATATCATATATACATATATCTGTAGCAATACCACTATTCATTAGTGCATAAGCTGTAGTCGCTCCAACAAAACCCGCTCCTATTATAGAAATCTTTCTTTTTTTCTCCTCAATCATACCTAGCAAAAATCTCCTTTCTTCTATATATATTTATTATTTCAAATTTTGTTGGATTTATACATTAAATATGCTATTATGTGAAAGAAAACCTTACAAATTTGGAGAGGTGGTAAATAAATAAAATGAAACTATTAATTTTTGATACAGAAACTACCAGTATAAAGCCTGGAAACATATGTCAGCTTAGTTATATACTTATAGATGCTTCATCAAAACCCCAAAAAACAATCGGAAAAAACTTTTTCTTTACTGTAGAAGATATGGACCCTGCTGCAGAAGAAATTCATGGATTTTCTCTAGAAAAATTATATGAATTATCTAACGGACTATATTTTGAAGATTTAGTTGATGAGTTTTTAGAAGATTTTCAAGAAGCAGATTTTATAATTGGGCATAATGTTAACTTTGATATTCGCTTTTTAAAGCATGAGGTAGAAGGTATGGGACTTGAGTTTGAACCTAAAAATAAATTCTGCACAATGAGATATTATATTAACATTTGTAAAATCCCTAAAGCTAATGGTGATATTAAAAATCCTAAACTTGAAGAGGTTATTAAATTTTTAAATATTTCAAAGGAGCAAATAAGTAAAAAATCAAAAGAACTGTTTAATGATGTTAATAATTATCATGACGCTAGATATGATACTACTGCAACATATCTTTTAATAATTGAGGGCTTAAAACAAGGCTATATTCCAAAAAATTATTTCACTAATCTTTTAGCTAAAAAAGCAAAGAAGCACTGATTTTTATTTTCAGTGCTTCTTTATTTTATTTTGCTCCGTATTCTTTATAATATTCATCTATTCTTGCTTTTATTTCATCATTAATTATAACTTTTCCATTAATTTCCTTGTTATAAAGATATTCGATAACTTCAGCCATAGTAACTATTGCACAAGTCTTAAATCCATACTTTTCTTCAAGTTCAACTAATGCAGATTTATCAGTTTGACCTTTTTCCATTCTATTAACAGAAATAACAAGTCCTATTACATCTACATTACCTTGTTCTTTTAGTATTGGCATAGTTTCATAGATTGATTTTCCTGATGTAGTAACATCTTCAACTATAAGAACCTTATCACCATCATTTAATTTACTTCCAAGTAATATTCCTGTATCACCATGGTCCTTAACTTCTTTTCTGTTTGAACAATAGCTTACATCTATTCCATACTTATCACTTAAAGCCATTGAAACTGTAACACTTAATGGAATTCCCTTGTATGCTGGTCCAAATACGATATCGTACTTTTCATTAAAGTTTTCTTTTATAGCTGCTGCATAGAATTCTCCTAATCTTTTTAATTGACTACCTGTCTTATAATTACCTGTATTAACAAAAAAAGGTGTTTTTCTTCCACTCTTTGTAATAAAATCTCCAAATGTTAATACTCCACATTCAATCATAAATTCAATAAAGTCTTTTTTATATTGTTGCATATCTCTTCAACTCACTTTCTACATTATATAATACCAACTATTTCATTGATATCTTTTATTCCTTGTTCTATGCAGAAGCTTTCCATCTCTTCAATAATTTCTTTTCCTGCTAATGGATTAGTGAAATTAACAGTACCGATTTGAATAGCTCTTGCGCCTGCCATCATAAACTCAATAGCATCCTTACCTGTAGATATTCCACCAAGACCAACTACTGGAATACTTACAGCCTTACATACTTCATGTACCATTCTTAAAGCTACTGGCTTAACTGCTGGTCCTGAGAATCCTGCATATACATTATTAAACATTGGTTTTCTCTTATATATATCAATTGCCATTCCCTTTAATGTATTAATTAAGCTAAGCGAATCAGCTCCAGCCTCTTCACACTTTAATGCCATTTCTACTATATTTTCAGCATTAGGTGATAGTTTAACCATTAGTGGTTTCTTAGATATCTTTTTTATTTCCTTAACAAAATCATAAGCAACATCTGCCTTTATTCCATAAGCCATACCACCACATTTAACGTTTGGACATGAAATATTAAGCTCTATTATAGGAATATTAGTTTCGTTTATTTTTTCAATTGCAGCTGCATAGTCTTCAAAACATCCTCCACCAACATTGGCTAAGATATTTGTATTAAATTTCTCCATCTTAGGAAGCTCATCGCTTATAAACTTATCTATTCCTGGATTATTAAGTCCTACAGAATTCATCATTCCAGATGCTGTTTCAACTACTCTTAATCCATCATTTCCTTCTTTAGGATTTATAGTAAGTCCCTTCGAAGATATTCCTCCAAGCATCCCTACGTCATAAAAATTATTATACTCACTTCCAAAACCAAAAGTTCCTGAAGCTGCAATTACCGGATTTTTAAATTTTACACCATTGATACTTACCTCTAACATCACAAAGCCTCCCTTTATAGTTCTACATAATTTCCATCAAATACTGGTCCATCCTTACAAGTTCTCTTAAATCCATCTTTAGTCTTACAAGTACATACAAGACATGCACCCACTCCACAAGCCATATGCTTTTCCATTGATACATATATCTTAACATTCTTTTCCTTGCACATTTCAAGAACCTTTTTCATCATTACTTCTGGACCACAACAAAGAACTACATCATATTCTTCTGGCTTTAATATATCTGTTACAAAACCTTTATGTCCAACTTTACCTGTATTAGTTGTAATTTTTACATCATTTGTATACTTTTGAAGTTCTTCTGTTAAATATGTATTATCTCTAAAGCCTGCATAAACATCTATTACCATATTAGAATCCTTTTCTCTAAGCTTCTTAGCAGTCTGAAGCATTGGGGCTGTTCCTATACCACCACAAACTATAGCTACTTTACCATTTATATTTGGTATATCAAATCCATTTCCAAGTGGTCCTGTAAGCTTTATAGTATCTCCACTTTCAAGCTTAGAAAATTCCTCAGTTCCTTTACCAACAACTGCATACATAAAAGTAATCTTATTACCTTCCTTTTCACATATGCTTATTGGTCTTGGAAGTAAAGTCTGTCCCTCTAATTTTAACATATAAAATTGCCCTGCATTTACCTCATTTTCATCTTCGCAAACCATTTTATATATGTTATCTATTACTTTTTCATTAGATATTACTTTTGCATCTTTATAATTCATTTAATCATCCCCCTAAAGATTTTGTACAGCTGATTTGATTTCATCTCTCATTCTTATAGCCTCTTCTCTTGCACATATTGCAAAATCTTCTTCTGGTCTATTTTGCTTTTTATATGCAAGAAGTATTCCTCTTGAAGAATTTACAACTCCACCATTTCCATTGTTTAGATACATTGCTACGTCTTCAGCTTTTCCACCTTGTGCACCATAGCCTGGAATTAAGAAAAACATATTATTAAATCTTTTTCTAAGAGCCTTTCCTTCTTCAACATGCGTACATCCTATTACTCCTCCAATTGGATGATATCCACATTCAGACACTAAACTTTTTCCCATTTCCATAAGTTTATCTCCAACTACTGTATAAACCTTGCTACCATTCATTGTATCTAAATATTCTATATCTTCAGCACCCTTATTAGATGTTCTAACTAAAGAGAATACTCCTTTCTTACCTGTTTCTAAATAAGGAAGATATGGTTCTATACTATCCATTCCCATATATGGGCTAAGAGTTATAAAATCAGTTTCAAAATCACCTTCAAAGTGAGCTTTTGCATATTGAGTTGCAGTGGCTGCTATATCCCCTCTTTTTATATCTGAAATTGTAATTGCATCCTTTTCTCTTAAGTATTCTAAAGTTCTCTTATAAGCCATCATTCCAGCAATTCCAAGTGCCTCATAATATGCAATCTGAACCTTAAAGCATGCTGCCACATCATTAGTGCTATCTATTATTGCTTTATTAAACTCAAATATAGCATCCTCTGCTGACTTACCTTCTTTTAAAAATGAAGGAACATAATCTAATGCTGTATCAAGTCCAACACAAACAACTCCTCTTTCTTCTACTCTTTTAAATAGTTTATCCATTATAGTGCTCATCATATCACTCCTAATTATATTTTTCTTTAACAAAACTTATAAACTGTCCCAAATCTTTAAGCTCAGCAGTTATAAGCTTTTTAATCTCCTCTGTAGGTTTAACTAAATCTGGTATCATTATTACCTGCATATTAGCATTATATGCAGACTTTATTCCATTTGGGGAATCTTCTAATGCTATACATTCTTCTGGCTTTACATTTAACTCTTGTGCTGCCTTTAAATATATCTCTGGGTCAGGTTTACTTTTAGTTATCATATCTCCACAAACTATAGCATTAAAATAATCTATAAGTCCAGCTCCCTTAATGTGACTCTCAACAGTCTGCCTTCTAGATGAAGAGGCTACTGCTAATTTATACCCACTCTTATGTAAAAATTCAATAGTCTCATGTAAATATGGCTTTTCAGGAACTCCATTTTCTTCATAATACTTATAAACAAATTCCCTAGTACATTCAGTTAGCTTATCTACATCAACTTTATCTCCAAATTCTTCATAAAAAATTTCCTTAGTTTTTTGACTATTAGTTCCAATTGCCTTATAAATCATATAACCAAGTTTTCCATATCCAAGCTTTTCGCCAGCATAATCCCAACCTTTTACGACTAGAAATTCTGTATCAAACATCAAGCCATCCATATCAAAAATTACTGCTTTTATCATATTTTTCCCTCATCAATTAAATACATCTAATTTTTATAAACTATTTTACCATTACATATAGTATAATTAATTTTACCATAAACTTCTTTACCGATAAATGGAGTATTGTTTGCTTTTGATTCAAATTTATCTGGTACAATCCACTTTTCATTCTCATCAAAAATTACTATATCAGCATTCTTTCCTTCTTCGATTGTACCTGCATCTAAATTATAAAACTTAGCAGGATTTATAGTCATCTTTTCTAGAAGCTTAATCATAGATAAATGTCCTTTTTTTACAAGATTAGTAACTCCAAGTGCAAGTGATGTTTCAAGTCCTATTATTCCACTTGGTGCTTCTTTTAAAGCCTTTGCTTTTTCTTCCTTACTGTGTGGTGCATGGTCAGTCGCTATTATATCTATAGTATTGTCCTTCAATCCTTCAATGATTTTCTCTAAATCTTTTTGTGTTCTAATTGGTGGATTCATCTTGGCTAAGGTTCCATATTCAAGTACAGCTTCATCAGTTATTGAAAAGTGATGTGGTGTAGCCTCTGCTGAAACATTGGCACCTAAGCTTTTAATGAATCTTACCATATCAACAGAATTTCCTGAACTAATATGCTGAATACTTACCTTAGCTCCTGAATTTAATGCCATCATGCAATCTCTAGCAACTAGTACATCCTCAGCAACATTAGGTGCACCTTCAAAATCTAACTTTTCTGATATCTCACCCTTATTTACTCCAGGTCTTCCTATAAGAGCTGGATCCTCTTCATGAAAGCTTAATGGAATATCTAGTTTCTTAGCGATTTCCATTGCTTCAAATACTATTTTAGTATCCTTTATTGGAATACCATCATCAGTAAATCCAACTGCTCCTAATTCCTTCAACTTTTCCATATCAGTTAATTCAGTTCCTTGAAATCCCTTTGTAATGGCTGCTGCCTGTAAAACATTTATATCTGTTTTTTTAGTCTGCTCTAATATATATTTCAAGGTCTCTTCATTATCAACAACTGGTTTTGTATTTGCCATACATATAACTGTTGTAAATCCACCTGCCTTAGCTGAATTAGCTCCAGTTATTATATCTTCCTTATAAGTGAATCCCGGATCTCTAAAATGTACGTGTACATCAATAAGTCCCGGTGCAACTATTTTATCTGTAGCATCAATAACTGTTTCATAATTTTTATCATCAGCTATCTTTCCAATTTTCTTTATTTTTGTATCTTCTATAAGAATATCTGTAACTTCATCTATATTGTTTTTAGGGTCAATTAACCTTCCATTTTTAATTAAAATCATTGTCTCACCACCTACATATCCCCAAGCTTTCTTATATTTTCACAATATTCGCATTTATATGTACCCTTTTTATGATTATAAAGTTTAAATATGTGTGGAACATATTTTTCTGTACTAGTTATGCACCTTGGATTTTTGCAAAATAATACATTTGTTACTGACTTAGGTAACTCTGGCTTTATCTTTTTAACTATCTCTTCATTTTTAACTATATCTATAGTTATTGAAGGAGATATCATGCCAAGCATAGTAAAATCTATATCATCACAATTTTCTTTTTCTATTTTTATTAAATCTTTCCTGCCAATCTGTGAACTCTCTGCATTCATTATTAATGCTACTCTATAATCAGCTTTATCTAACTTAAGATAATTAAATATTTTTATTCCAAAACCTACTTCAATATGGTCTATAACAAGACCATCTTTAACACTTGTTATTTCTAACATTTATCTCACTCCTAACAATTTACATATAAGTGCCATTCTTACATACATTCCGTACTCAGCTTCTTTAAAATATGATGCTCTCTTATCGTCATCTACTTCCATAGCTATTTCATTAACTCTTGGAAGAGGATGCATTACTATCATATCATCTTTAGCAAGTTTCATCTTTTCAGCATCTAATATGTAGCTATCCTTTAATCTTAAATACTCCTCTTCATTAAAGAATCTTTCCTTTTGAATTCTAGTCATATACAAAATATCTAACTCAGAAATAACATCTTCAATTTTATCAACTTTTTTATATTCAATATTATTATTCTTTATAAATTCCTCTTCTATGTATTTAGGTACACTTAATTCCTTAGGAGATATTAATACAAAGCTTATTCCTTTATATCTTGACATTGCCTTTATTAGCGAATGAACTGTTCTTCCATACATTAAATCTCCACAAATTCCAATTTTATGTCCTGTTAACCCATTCTTTAAGCAATCAATTGTTAAAAGATCTGCTAGAGTCTGAGTTGGATGTTGATGACCACCATCTCCTGCATTAATTATTGGAACTGAAGAAAACATACTAGCTACTCTTGCAGAACCTTCTTTGGGATGTCTCATTGCGATTATATCTGTATAAATAGAAACCATTTTAATTGTATCTGCTAAAGTCTCTCCCTTTGATGCAGAACTTGAATTAGGCTCTGAAAATCCAAGTACACTGCCTCCAAGTCTCATCATTGCAGCTTCAAAACTAAATCTTGTTCTTGTACTTGGCTCATAGAATAAGGTTCCTAATATTTTTCCATCACACACCTTTTGAAATGCTTTGGGATTTGCTATTATCTCTTTAGCAAGGGTAAATATTTCATCTAATTCTTCAATGGTAAAATTCATTGGATCTATTAAATGTTTGTTTATCATCTTAAATCATCTCCTACTTACCAAAAAAGCCCTCCTCATATAATAAATATAAGGAAGGCTTCCTATATCCTAAATTAATTTTATCTCACTTATCGATTATCCAAATCAATTAAAGTCTTCTTGTTATTTAGAATACCATTATTATTATTTAATGTCAATAATCCATAATAACTAGCTAATAGTCTTTATTGCATCTAAAGAAATATAATTTCCAGTTGCATTTATATTTGGCTCAATTGTGTATAAAAGGGATATATTATGGCAATACTAGAAATAGACTGTGCAGAATTAGTTTGCCCTCATTGTAATTCAAAATACATAGTTAAAAATGGTAAAAATAAAGATAAACAGAGATATAAATGCAAAAGT
>JALENK010000040.1 GCA_022767515.1 Clostridium sp. | reverse complement strand
TTTTGCTACATTATTGGACACTTCATTAAGCCATGATAATTCATCTTTTTTAAGTTGAGTAATCTCTTTTCTTAAATCACTATCTTCGATAAATTTACCACCATTTTTACAATTTTCTTCTTGTCTATTTAAAGTCCAGTTATAGATAAATCTTGCACTATTAGCAGATTGCCATAATTTTTGTTCTTGTTCTTCTGTCGGATATAATCTAATCTTTTTTGCAAGTATCATCTTCCATCAACTCCTTAATCATTTTTTAGCTTTATTTGCTCTTTTCCATTGAAGTCTGCAAAAAGTCCTACCTCCTAAAACTATTATATCCAACTTTATAATTTTTATTCAATATTTTATAATTTTTTCTAATATCTTTATTAACTGTTATTTAGCCCACTATACTATCTGAAATAATTTGTCCATCTTCAATTTTAATAATTCTATCACACTTTGAATATATATTTTCATCATGACTTACAATAACTACTGTTTTTCCTTCCTTATTAAGTTCTCTTAAAATATTAAATATCTGATTTCCAGTAGTTCTGTCAAGTGCTCCTGTAGGTTCATCAGCAAAAATAATGTTAGGATTGTTTACAATAGCTCTTGCAATAGCAACTCTCTGACACTGTCCTCCTGAAAGTTCAGTTGGATATTTTTTTAACTTTTCTTTAAGTCCCATATCCTCAATCATCTTATTAACTCTATTTTTTCTTTCTTTTCCTTTAAATTTATTAGAATACTTTAATGGAAGCATTACATTTTCATATACTGTATAATCATTTATTAGTCCAAAATACTGTAATACAAATCCAAATTCTATGTTTCTTATATCTGCTATTTTTTTATTACTTAATGTAGCAATATTATTCTTATTTAAGTAATATTCACCACTTGTAGGAGTATCTATTCCACCTAAAATATTAAGAAGAGTACTCTTTCCAGAACCTGAAGGTCCTATTATAGATACAAATTCCCCATCAGCTATTGTAATATTAACATTACGCAAAGCATTGACGGCAGCATCTCCTTTTCCATATATTTTGGATACATTTTTTATCTCTATCATATTATTCACTACCTTTCATTATACTATTTAAGGATATCTTCTTTAACTTTTTACTAGGTATAATACAGGTAAATATACATATAACTGTACATATAATAATAAGTTCAAAGACATTTATAAAATTCATAGTTATATACATATCATCGCAAATACATCTACAAATTATAAATAATGCTACTGCTAGGCTTGTACTAAATAATATTATTATCTGATATAAAATTCTGCAAGCTATATCTTTATTTGAAGCACCAACCATCATATTAATCCCATACTCCTTAGAATTATCATTTATAGAATTAATCATAACTATTATTATGGAAATAATAGTAAAAAACAGAATAAAAATTACAAACACTCTTATTTGCCATAATGTAGTTGAATTTTCTTTTATAAATTCATCTATCTTTTCATTATTACTTTCAAACTTAAAATTAAGTCCTGAGTTAGAAGTAGACTTTTCGATTTTTTTAATATCCCCACTTTCCTTAAAATCATAATAAGCATTAGTTAAATAATTATATATAATTATTTTCTCATTCATCTCTTTATTTTCATCATCATATTTCTTTAATTTCATTTTTAAATCTAAGTCCCGTTGAATAATAATATAATTGTCAACTTCTATTAAATCATCAGGAGAACCATTTATGCATACTAGGCTTCCTTTTTTTGCAAATCCTGTTACAATAAGAGTTTCATTAACAATGTTTTCATTTAAATCAAATCTGACACTTTCTATCTTATCTCCTATTTTAAATTGATTTCTATACCCTTCACCTAAGATTACAGGTACATATGAATTATCATTAAATTCACCTTCTGATAAATCAATTCCTATATTATTTATATAATTACTATTTACATAAATTACTTTTACTTGATTATATCCATTATCTTCCCCTCCAAACCCTACAATCTTATCAGGAGAAATATCACTACATTTTATAGGAAGAGAATCTGTACTTACAGAATATACATCTATATTCCTACTATCAATCATGTTCATAAACTCTTGAATATTATCTACATCAATTTCAGTTAAATAATTAGTATTATTAGAATTTATTGTATAATAATTTTTACCATTAAAAATATTATCAACTACTCCTACCTTATTACTAACAGAATTGCTAAAAGCCAAGCACATATATATCAATACAAATGAAACAATAAGCTGAATTATAGTAAGAATAGAGAAAAATGGTTTTCTTTCTAATTCCAAAAGAGAAAATTTAAAATTCTTCATTAATCTTCACCTCTTATTACTTCATTAATTTGTAGTTTACATACTTTAACTATTGGTTTTATTAGTATAAGTAATGAAAATAAAATTAATATAATTAATGATACTAAAAATATTATTAAATCATCACTAAATTTAGTTTCATAATTAATAAACAATTTTAATATACCCTCTCTTTTTAATACTTCAAAAATAATACCTCCAGAAATCATTCCTAATATACACACAGTTAAGTAAGTATTCATAGTCATTATTGCTAAACTACTATTATGAGCACCTACAAGTTTTCTCACTGCAAGCTCCTTTGTTTTCTCTCTTATCCAATAAGTACTAATATTGGTAATTGTAATAAAACTAATAATCATAATTAAAATCATAGCAAATACATATATTCTATTGAAATCTATTGATGACACAATGGGATTTTGTTCATTTACAATATCAGTTATTTTTATTTGAATATTCTGATACATATCACTCATTCTTTTTAAATTACTTTTAGTATTTTCACCACAATCATAGATAAAACAATACGAACTAACAGTATCAATTATTTTTTGATTATCAATAGCACTATATATGTTAATATATATATCACTGTATGAATTAGCTTTATCTGAATCAATAATTCCTATAATTTCGTATTTATCTCCACAGTAATCAATATATTCTTTGCCATCAGAAACATTTATTAAATTCTGCTCTTTTAAGCTATCATATACATTGTCTTTAACTATCATTGTAAAATTATGTTTCTTATAATCCTCTAAAGAAAATAACCTTCCATCTTTAAGTGGAATTTTCATTTGAGAATATTCTCCCCTAAACATGGAACTTACCATATACTCTTCTTCCATTTTTTCTTTCATATTAAACTCAATAAAGGATTTCTCATTAGCAACTGAATCTATAATATTTTTCATTGAGATATTATTAACTGCCCCTTCTATCTCAAAACTAACTGTATCTTGAGAATAATTTGTTAATGATTCTTGAAGATTTATAAAACAACCTATTACATTATTAAGACATATATATATTACCAATGTAATAATCAAAAATATAAGGAAAAGCAGCTTATTTTTCTTAATCATTCTCTTTATACTTACCATTAATTAATTCTGCTCCTTTCAAATGAAAAAAATCTCCATAGCATAAATCTTGCTATGAAGATTTTATAATTATTAAATTTCTTTATACATGCTGAATAATGCCAATAAGTTGTTGTACTTGCCCAACTATTCTTAGATTGTGTCCATGCATACGCATACCACTTAAAATATAATGTGGAAAATTTTAATATCTAAATCAGCTTTACATCATTTGTGTTCAAGACCCAACTCCTTACGAAGTTCATTTTTTACATTTTCACTTGTAAAAGCAGCATCAATCGAGTTTTTAAGCATCAATTTTTCTTGTTCAGGTGTAAGACCGTAATTTTTTTCCATATAACGATATTCTTTAGCCAATGTTGTTCCTTCTATAGCCATATCATCTGTATTAAGGGTAACTTTGATTCCGTTATTCAGATAATCTATCAACGGATAATTAGTCATATCTTCCACAGCATGTGTCTGACGGTTACTGGTA
>JALENK010000013.1 GCA_022767515.1 Clostridium sp. | reverse complement strand
ATCTCTTAAATTAAGACTTGCATTATAATCTCTATCTTCAATATATCCACAATCACATTTATAAATTCTATCTTTTAGTTTTAAATCTTTTTTAATAGAACCACATGAGTGGCATAGTTTACTTGAATTTGATTAGCTACTGCCTTAGATAAATGTCTGTTCTTCATCATTCCTTTTACATTTAAATCTTCAATAGTAATAAACTTTGGTTTTTGGTTTATTATATTTGAAATTGTTTTGTTAACATAGTCAGTTCTTATATTGTCTAATTTATGATGAAGTTTTTGTACCTTAACTATTTGCTTCCTTATATCAGATTTAGTAGCAGTTCCTCCTTTCTTTTTTAAATTTTCATATTTTCTTGAAAGTTTTTTCTGCTCTCTTTTTAATTGCTTTTCTATTTTTCTTATTTTTTGTGTTTTATTTATATTTTTATATTTTTCACCATTTGAACATATTGCAAATTCTTTAGGTTTATAATTTTTTCTCAAATATAATCACCTCAGATATATTATATCATATTTGATTATATTTGAGTATGTTTTTGATAACTATATAAATCCTCCTTAACTTCTATTTTTAAAATTTTTGTAGTTTTATCATCAACTTTAAATTTATCTGAAAGCTTAACCCCAACAATCCAAAAAATCTCATTATTAGATTCCATAATTGGAATATAATCTCTTCTTTCCTGTGGGATTTTCATATCTATAAATATGTCTTTTACTTTTTTGCTTCCTTTCATTCCTAATGGTATAATCTTATCACCATTTTGTCTATTTCTTATATTAATTATTCCATCTATTTTATCAAAATCAAAATATTTAACAAACTCATTGGACTTCAAATTTTTAAAGTCAACTTTATCTAGCAATTCAAATTCTATAGAATAATCCTGAAAACTATATGGACTATTTAATAGTATATCACCTTTTTCTATAGTTATACTTTCTTTTTTATCTTTTTGAGATTTTAATTTTATTTCAATATCATTATAAACATTAATTGCATATAAGCTTTCTGGAAGATCTACTCTTTTGTTAGTTCCAAGTAAGCCAAGGTTTCTAATACTTTCTATATGCTTTAATTCTAAATCATATTTATTTCCACTCACATAAGAAATTGCTCTTCTTATAATCCTATTTGATATAGCACTATGAAGCTTAAAAGCATCTTTTTTTATAATTGCTTTATTCTTACATTCCTCAACAAACCTATTATAATATCTCTCTGCTTCTAACTCGATAAAATTATTATCCTCTTGAATTAATAAACCCATTCTATTTATAGTATCAATAATATCAGGATTGAAATTTTCCCTCATATAAGGAATTATATCTAATCTAACTTTATTTCTACTATATACTCTCTCCAAATTAGTGGCATCAATATGAGGATTTTCACCAATAGAATTACAATACTCCTCTATTTCTTCTCTTTTTAAGAACAATATAGGTCTAATATATACTCCATCTCTTTTTACTGGTATTCCAGTCAGTCCTTCGAGCCCAGCACCTCTCATCATTCTCATTATTATAGTTTCTGCTTGGTCATTAGCATTATGAGCAGTCGCAATTTTATTGAATTTATTCTGTTTCATAATCTCATTAAAGAAGTCGTATCTAATACGTCTTCCTGCTGTTTCAGAAGATTGACCATTCTCCTTAGCATATTTATTTACATCTACTCTTTTTGAATAAAATCTAACATTCTTTCTCTCACATAATTGCTTAGAATAATATTCATCATCATCAGCTGCCTCTCCTCTAATCATGTGATTAATATGACAGGCAACTATATCAATATTCATCTCTTCCCTTATTTCACACAATAGATTTAATAAACATACTGAATCTGGACCTCCAGAAAGCCCTACAACTATTCCATCTCCATTACTAATTAATTGCTTATCTTGTATAAATTTCAAAAATCTTTGTTTTGTACTCATTTAAATTTCCTCTGTATAGTTTTTATCTAAATTATATTGTACATTTATTTTGTTTTTTTTCAAATACCTATCTAATAATAATCTTTTAAAATAATTCATACACCTTTGAAACAACAACTGTCATATCATCATTTATCTTTCCATTATTAAATTCCTTTGCCTTTTCAATAACCTTCTGTGCTAATAATTTGGGGTCACTACTAGCACCTGATAAATATTCCTCCATCCATTCAACTATACCTATATTACATCTATTAGCATCTAGCACACCATCACTAACAATTATTATCAAATCTCCCCCCTTTATTTTACCTTTTATCGATTCCATTTCTAATTCATCTGCAAGTCCAAATGGTGGCATATTAGATTCTATTCTTGTAATTTTTTTACCGGATTTTATAAAACTTGTAGGGGCACCAACTTTCATAAACTCAACATCACCAGAATATAAATCAACTAAACTTAAATCTAAAGTAGAAAATCTTTCATCCTCTGAAAATTTAATCCCCATTACAGTGTTAACCATATTTACTGCGGTATTAATATCAAATCCATCTTCTAAAAATTTTTCTATAATATTAATCGTAACACTACTTTCTTTATTTGCATTAATACCATGACCCATACCATCACTTATCATAGTCATATATTTTCCATCCTTCGTTTTTCCAAAAGTATATGTGTCTCCTATATAATCCTCACCGTCCTTAGCCTTAATAGCTCCATAAGATACCAATTGATACTTTGGAACTTCTTCAAATATAAGCACATACTCATTTCTATCTGTTTCCATTCTGCATTCTTCAGCTGATATAGTCATAGGTTTATTAACAATACTATTTATAACATCTAATATAAATTCGCTCATAGAATTCACATCTTTATTCTCTATGGTCATTTTTATTTTTAGTCTTGCAGAATTATCTCTATAACATAATAAACTCCTATACTGAATAGATTGCCTTATAAATGCCTTTTTTATTGTTTTTTCTATTTCTGTACATAATACTACATCCCTTTTAAAATCAGATAATAATTTATCTATTGCAAAAGACATATTTTTCATATAATTAGCAACCATTAATCGACCTTCTTCTAAACACTCTCTTTTAACATCACTACCCTTTAGATTAATTACTATATAATTAGCCTTATTTATTAATTCCTCCTTATTTATACATATCTTTTCTAAATAATTCGGAAATACAACATTCTTATCCTCACAGCTTTTAATCAAAGATTCAAATGAATTATAAGTAATTGAAAATTCATTTTTCCAACATTTATCACATCGTGAACATCGTGAGCATACTCTGTCCGCTAAACTCCCAATTATAGTTGCAGCTTTATCATTGTTATACATATTTTGAAAATCACTGAAACTATTTAATCCTACTGATACAGAACCTAACGCATCTTTTAAATTATCAACCTTTTTTATAAACTCATCTTTAAGCTGATTAAGCTCAATCCTATTTATTTTATCCCTTTTTCTATCTAAACTCACTTCTAGTGAGATAAATTCTATAAATCTATGTGGTACTATAAAAAATAATACCAAACTAACTCCACCCTCTATACAAACTGGCACACTAATATTTTGATAATAAATATTAATTGCTAAAAATGTTAATATAAATGATACTACTGAAAAAATCTTTCCAACATCTTTAAATATTCCTGAAGTAAGTCCTAAAATCCCATATATACCTACATTCTGCATAATATTTTCAGAATTTATTCCTACAATAAGTCCGATTACAACTCCCATGGAAGCACCATAGCCACCACCTGCGGAATATCCAACCACTAATACTAATAAGTAAGATAGTATATTTCTAGCATAGACATCATAAATATTCAATTCCCCTATACCACACACAGTTAATGCTATTAATATCCCTACACTTATTATTTCCTCTGTGGAATAAAAATAATCTTCATTTATTTCCTTTAAGGATTCTATACTATATCTGATAATACAATATACAGGAATAATTATTAATGTATTAATAGTCGTTGTTAATAAATTAATCGTTAAGATATATCCATTAAATAATACTCCATACAAAAAATAACTCATAAAAATAATAAAACTAGTACTTAAGATTTTATTTTTTTTACTATTTCTATTTATAACTAACCCATATCCATATAAAAATGTAGAAGCTAATATATTCATATATTGTATTGAATGCATTGAAAGATAACCAAGTATTACACCTATAAACGCTGCTGTAATATCCTTACGAGAATTATACTTAATTAACATTATAGAAATTAAGTAAGCAATACCAAAAGGAGCAATTTCATTAATATATTCATTGTTTGTCACTATGCTTAACCTGCTTATACATATTCCCCCAAATAATATAACAAGCAATTTTAATACATACTTCTTAAAGTTTATCATTCTATCATCTTTAACTTCACTGTATGTTGGCATATTAATATCATATTGCATAGCAACCTCCTGCTTCTAAATTGTAAGCTTATTTTATCACTTAAATATAAAATTTATTGTCAAATTATATATTCAAAATAAATATTTCGTAAGACAAATTCTTTCCTAATAACCAAAAAAGAGAGTTATTATTTAACCCTCTTTTTTACTCATACTCGGTATTTTAATTATATAATGTGTACCACCAACTACAAATGCTATAATAAGAACGTAATCTATTAGTCCTGCGTTAGTTGTATTATCTGAATGTTTAGCCGATTTCTCTTGTAAATCTGTAGAATTTGTTGATTTTTTACTATTACTCGTAGTACTTAAATGCTTAGTCGATTCTTCTTGTAAAATTGTAGAATTTGTTGATTCTTTACTGTTAAATTCTTGAATCTTTTGCTCTCTATATTGTTCACCTCTTGAGCATCTTGGATTCGTAAGCACACATCTCTTTCCACATCCATTACAATGTAGCTTACTTAAATATTCTTCCAAATTTAATTGTTCATCAAACGATTCAATTTTATCATCAGAATCCGATAAATCTAATCTATTATTTTCTTCATCCTCAAACTTAATATTTTGGTGCTATTTTAGCTACCACACTACTTTTGGTTATTTTTAATGCCATTTTCACTAACTCCTAAACTTGAGAATAAAACCTTTGATATTAATATTCCTGTTACTACATTTAAAGTTACTAGTATAAACAATATAATATCCAATATTAGCATAAACTTGGCTTTGAAATTAGTTTGTTTAAAATTCTTACATACAAACTTAACCCATTTAATATTAATTGCCTTATGTATTATAAATACAAACCTTAATTGAAACTTAAAGCTCAAATAAAATAATTAATTATTTGCAAAAAAAATACTTACCTAAAAAGGTAAGTAACTATATAATTAACTGGTGCCGAAGACCGGAATCGAACCGGTACGGTGTTTAACCACCGCAGGATT
>JALENK010000101.1 GCA_022767515.1 Clostridium sp. | reverse complement strand
ATACTTTTTCAATTTTTTATTTACTGAATTATCTGCTCTAGCCATATATAGTTCATCTAACATTTGATTTACTGTTGTAAATAGAACACTATACCCTTGAGAAATTGCATTAATACCTATAGCTATAGATAAATGTGTTTTCCCCGTACCCGAAGGACCTATAAATGCTATATTTTCTTTGTTTCTTATAAATTCACAAGTTGCTAAATTATAAATTTCTTTCCTATTTAGATTAGGTTGATAATTAAAATTATATTCTTCTATAGTCTTATGATTTGGAAATCTAGCACTATGTAACCTTTTAGATTTAGCATTCGCTATACGGTTAGAGGATTCATCATTTAATAATAATTCAAAAAATTCAACATAACTTAAGTTTTCTTTAATAGCTTCATCATTTCTTATGTCAAAAGTTTTAGCTATTCCTGATAACTTTAAAGCTTTCAATTTTGCTGCAATCAAATCATTCATTTCTATTACCATCCTTTTTTTGCAAAAATATATTATATTTATTCAAATCCCGCTTAAAAGAATTTTCCTCATTGCTTATATAACTAGAAGATGGTAAATTTGTTGTATCAATATTCTTTTCTAAGATATTTTTAATTGTTTTGTAATTTATTGAATTAAACAATATTGCCCTTGCACATGCAGAATTTATATTTTCATCAGAATATTTTTTTCTTAAGGATAATATACCTGAAATTGCTCTATAATCATACTTTCGGTTAGTAATATTAGCATTAATATAAAGATCAAAAAATTCAGAAGCATCTTTTCCTATATTATTCATTTCGGCTTTTTGTCTTGACAATATCTCATCAATAGTTATATTCTTACTATGAGGATAGTGGTTAATATCCGTTAAAAATTTGCCCTTTTCACAAGTTGCTAGGCTGTGTAGGGCGATTTCTTTTTTATCAGAATAAATTCTTAACAAACCATTCATTTCAACTACATTAACTGTTTTACCTACATATCCATAAGGAACAGAATAATAGTTACCTTTATAAGAAATATGACAGTTAGTAGCTACATTACATTCCTTACTATTAGAAAGTATATAGTCTTCCTTTGGCAATGGCGATAGCTTTGCTTGTTCGCATTCTAAGAATACTTTAACTGGAACCTTTTTAGTTGTTCCATGAATTCTTTTGTTAGCTATATCTCTTAGCCAAGTAGATAAAAACTCTTTTGCTTCATCAATACTTATAAAATTTCTTCCTTTGAAACAGCTTTCTTTTACATATTTTACATTTGATTCGACTTTTCCCTTGTCAGTTGGAGTATACACTCTGCACGGTTGTGCTAAGAATCCATAGTAGGCGGCAAAGGCTGCATAGTCTTTTTGAATAGTAGGTTGGTAGAAATCAGCTTCTAATATAGCTGCTTTAAGATTGTCAATTTTAACTGTTTCAGGTACACCATTAAAGTATTTAAAAGCATTTTTATGGCAATTAATAAATGTTGCTACTTTTTGATCTAATACAATTTCAACATACATATATCTTGAATAACTCAATGACATTATGAATATCCAAGCCTTTTTTCTATGTCCATTTACATTTAAAGTGCCTATGTAACCAAAGTCAACTTGCGCTTCTTCACCAGGGTGCGAATGTAAAACCATATATACTTTTTTAGGTTTTGTTTGCCTTAAATCATGCATATATTTTTTTACAGTATCATAACTTCCAGAATAACCATAATCTCTAATCAAATCATGAAAGATTCTTTTTGCTTGAATACCTTTTTGAGCTTCAATTTCAATATATTCTTTATAAGGATCTAATATAGAGACACGAGTTTTTTCTTTCAAAGGTTTATTGGTTTCATTTAACTTTTTTCTAACTGTTTTTCGATCAATATTTAGCATTCTTGCTATTTGAGAAATGTTATATCCTTTCTCAAATAAAGTTTTTATAGTTGTACACATTTCTTCACTTATCATCCTTTCTCCTCCTATAATGTTTATAAATAACATTATAAAAGGTAAAATAATAAGTGGGGAATTTTCTTTCCCCTAAGTGGGTATTTTTATTTTACCACTAACACTTTGAGAATCCATATTCGCAGAAGGCATTGATGGAAGAGTTCGAACTTGATGCTTTAGGGACAGCACTTTCTACAAGTTATTTTGCGTATAATTTCGATGTGACTAATAACTGTCTTTATATCTTTAGCAGTGCAAATTACAGTACGGCTGTAAATGGGACATACCAGATTACTCGAATCAAGATTAGTGATTGGAGTATTAGACAATGGACGATGACCAATACTACAAATGAAATTCTAACCACTAATGGTATGAGATTTGCTTTCGCAAATAACGGCTATGTATATTTGAGAGGATATAACAGTCCTTATGAATTATACAAGTTTGAGATTGGAAACTCTGCAAATGTGGTAAAGATAAAGCGAAGTGGTATGAGTTCGATTGATTGTTGGCCAATGTTTGCAATTAACGGAAGAATCTACTTTCAGGCATTCAGCAACACATCTTCATACAATCATGTTTATATTGTAAATGAGGAGACGAATGAGTGCCTTAAGTCGGAGAATTATTGTTTGCAATATGCAGGTAGTAACACTCCGTGCTATACCCCTGTGCTTAATCATCAGATGTTATTGTTTTGTAGTTACGGAAACTGGTCAACGGGACCATTCTTTATTCCGGCTAATTACCTCGGCACAATTAATAATCTGTCAGAGCCTGTTACAAAGACGGCAGACAAGACAAT
>JALENK010000077.1 GCA_022767515.1 Clostridium sp. | reverse complement strand
TTTTGTTTATTTTTCTTTCTGCTTAATGTTATTTTTTCAAGTTTAACAGTTTTATCTGTAAACTGAATTTTATCAGTATCCATATAAAAACTTGGCTTTGATTTTCTTTTACTTTTAAACTTAGGAAAAGCTGATTGACCTTTAAAAAATCTCTTATAAGCTAAACAAGCATCTTTTATTGCCTGTTTAGTTATATTATTAGAATAATCATTAAGCCATTTATATTCTTCTGTAGATTTTAATTTTGTAAATTCTTTTCTTAAATCATAATCAGATAGAAAACCCCCACCACTTTCATAGTTTTCTTTCTCTCTACCTAAGGCCCAGTTATAAGCAAAACGTGCTACACCTGCTGATTGAAATAATTTAGATTTTTGTTTATTATTTGGAATTAACATTATCTTTAATGTCTTTATCATCTTCAATCAACTCCTTAATCATCTTTTTAGCTTTATTGGCTCTTTTACCTTGAAGTCTACAACTAAAAACAGTTACTATCTGAACTAAATCTTCAAATAATTCTTGTCGCTCCGTTTTTTCAGTATTATCTATTATTTCAATAGTAGTACCAAACTTATCACCTCAATAATATTATATCACAAATAAAATGATATTTTTTTTAGATTTTTATAGATTATTTTAACTATCAAAGACCCCTTGCTGTAAATACTCTAAAGCTTATGTATATTATTCTACAAATATAACTCAATACCTTTTATTTAGAAATTTTATTAAATTATTAACATTTTATTCATTGCTTTCTATGCTTGTACGTGTTATAATAAAAAATTTGCTTTTTTTATTTTTGTATGATATAATAAACTTACAGTTTTTTAGGAGGTGTTTGTTTTTGTTTAATATTGGCGATAAAATAGTTTATCCAGTACAAGGTGTAGGTATTGTAGATTTTATAGAAGAAAAAGAATTATTTGGCGAAACAAAGCAATTCTATAATATTCATTTAATTAACAATACTATGAAAGTATTACTTCCTACTAGTCGTGCAGAATCATTTAACATTAGATTAATCAGTAACAATGAAACTTTAGACAAATTATTACTAAACTTAAACACTATAAAAGAAAATGTATCAAAACTTGATAATTTAAATTGTAAACAAAGAATTCAATTAAATACAAATAAAATCAAATCTGGTTTACTTAGTGATTTAGTTGAAGTAATATTTAACTTATCAAATGTAAAAAAATTACACGCTTTAAACTCATGTGAAACTCAACAATTAAAAAATGCAAAGAAGCTTTTAACTGATGAAGTATGTTTAATAAAAAACATTTCAAGCTCTGAAGCAAATAGTTTCTTAACAGATAAATTAGGTACATATTTAAATTAGAAAAACATCATACTAAACCTCTAGTATGATGTTTTTTTATTAATTAAAGCATAACTCTATTCCATCTGCAAGAGCCTTAGCTATTATATCATAATTCTTTGCATCACTTAAATATGCAGAATCATTAGCATTAGATAAATACCCTAATTCTATTAATACAACTGGTACTTTAGACCAGTTAAAACCAGTCAAATCATCTCTCTCTATTATTCCCCTGTTGTTAATAGGAACATTGGATAAATATTCATGAAATATTTTTTGCCCATATAATTTACTCTTCTGATAAATTGAACTTGCATATGTAGATTTACTAGATGGAACTAACATAGAAGCTCCTTTAGCATTTGCATTTGTAAATGAATCGCAATGTATTCTTATTACTAAATCTGCATTATTATTATTTCCAATTTCAGCTCTGTCAATATTAGATTTATCCTCTTTTTCACTATTTTTTGTCATTATGACATTAAACCCTTTTTGACTTAAATATGCTTTTAACTTTCTAGCTATCTCCAAATTTATTTTATATTCATATAACCCAGAATAAGGACTAACAGCTCCTATTGTATCCTTAGCCTTCATTATCGAACTTCCTGGTGCTTGAGCTTCCTGCCCTGTAAGTGGACTACTTGAATGTCCTGGGTCTACTACTATGGTTTTATTTTGAGATTGTTTATTTTTTTCTTCCTCTGCTTTCTTCTTCTGCTCATCTTCTTTAGCCTTTTTTTCTTGCTCTTCCTTAGCTTTTTCTTCTTCTTCTTTCTTCTTCTGTTCTTCTTGTTCTTTAGCTTTTTTCTCTTGTTCTTCTTTTTTATTTTTCTCAACTTCTAAACTTACATCATTTATCGCTTTATCAAATAATGATGCTACAGAATTTTCTGATTGCTTGTTTATGTCAGAAGATGCTTTATCTTCACTTTTGCAACCAACAAGTACAGTTATACTCATAACTATTGATAATAATACTACTATTAACTTTTTCATCTCACCCTCATACCTATTATAAAAACTTGCCAATAGAAATTATTAGCAAGTCTTCTTAAATTTAATATTCTTCTACTATTTCTCCAAAGTATAATATATGTTTTGTTTCATTTTCTGGATAGAATGTTTTCTTCATATCCTCAGGCATATTTTCTAAATCCATCTCCTGTTTAAATACTATTTTACATTCATAATATTTTTGACATCCCTCAACTACTGGTGTCTTTACACTCTTTCCTTTAACATATGTTAAATTAGCAACTTTTTCCTTATCTATATCTCTACCTGATTTACTACCACATACACCTAAAGCTTCCTTCATATTTTTATCATAAGGAACACTTACAGTATAAGTCTCACCTAAATCTAAAAATTCATTAGAATATCTAGATTCCCTAATCATAGCCATAAATATTGGTTTTCTCCACATAAATCCAATAGTTCCCCAACTAATTGTCATCGAATTTTTCTTTTCCATATCTCCTACAGTAAAAAATGCACCTGAAGTATAAAAGTTGTCCATCATTTGTTCCATACCATTTGTAAATTTCATAAATATCACTCCTTAAAATAAAGGATGAAATTTTCATTTCATCCTCAATTATTATTATTTAGTTAATTCAGCTAACTTTTCTAATCTTTCAGCTGCTTCTAATATGTTATTTCTTTCACCAAAACAGCTAAATCTAAATTGTCCTTCTCCATTTTCACCAAATCCTGAACCTGGTGTTCCTACTATATTAAGATTTTCTAATAAATAATCAAAGAAATCCCATGACTTCATGTTATTTGGACATTCTAACCATATATATGGTGAGTTTACTGCTCCAACATATTTGATTCCAATTTTGTCTAAAACTGCTCCAATTATCTTAGCATTTTCCTTATAATAATCTATTACTTCTTTTGTCTTCTTTCTTCCTTCTTCACTAAATACTGCTGCAGCACCCTTTTGAACAACATAAGGAACTCCATTAAACTTAGTTGTTTGTCTTCTAAGCCAGAATTTATTTAATACAGCACCATCTACAACTAAATCATTTGGAACTACTGTATATCCACATCTAAGTCCAGTAAATCCTGCTGTCTTAGATAAAGAACAAACCTCTATAGCACATTCCTTAGCACCTTCAATTTCAAATATACTATGTGGAATATCATCTTCTGAAATGAATGCTTCATAAGCAGCATCAAATAAGATTACTGCACCAATTTCTTTTGCATATTCAACCCACTTCTTTAATTGCTCTCTATTATATGCAGCACCTGTTGGATTGTTAGGTGAACATATGTATATTAAATCCGCTTTTACATTATAATCTGGCATAGCTAAGAAATTATTTTCCTTAGTTGAATTCATAAATATAATTTCTCTTCCATCCATTATATTTGTATCAACATAAACTGGATAAACAGGGTCTGGTATTAATACCTTATTATCCTTAGAAAATATATCAAGAATATTTCCAAGGTCGCTCTTAGCTCCATCGCTGACAAAAATTTCATCTTCTGCTAAATCTACATTGAATCCCTTGTAGTAGTTTTGAAGAGATTGCTTTAAAAATTTATATCCTTGCTCTGGACCATATCCCTTAAATGTTTCTATTTTTGACATATCAGTTACAGCACCTTGAAGTGCTTCAATTACTGGTTCACTTAAAGGTAAAACAACATCACCTATCCCAAGTGAAATAACTTTCTTGTCTGGGTTAGCCTCCTTATATGCATTTACCTTTTTAGCAATAGTTGAAAATAGATAACTATCCTTAACCTTTAAATAATTTTCATTAATTTTTACCATTTACTTTTCCCCCTTAGCAGCTTTTACTAATCCTAAGAATAGCGGATGAGGTCTGTTAGGCCTTGATAAAAATTCCGGATGATATTGAACCCCAACAAAGAAATCATTTTCCTTAATTTCTACGGCTTCAACTAATCTTCCATCTGGTGAAATACCACTTAAATCCATTCCGTTTTCTAAGAACATTTCTCTGTATTTATTATTAAATTCGAATCTATGTCTATGTCTTTCACTAACCAATTCTTTGTTGTAAACTTCAAATAACTTAGTGTCCTTTTTAACATGACATGGATAAGCACCAAGTCTCATAGTTCCACCTAAATCTTCTATATCAACTTGATCGCTCATTATATCAATAACAGGATTTTCTGTTATATCATCAAACTCACGCGAATTTGCATCCTTTAATCCTAAAACATTTCTAGCAAATTCTATTACAGTAACTTGCATTCCAAGACATATTCCAAGGAAAGGAAGATTTGTTTCTCTTGCATATCTAACAGCTTCGATTTTACCTTCTACTCCTCTGTTTCCAAATCCACCTGGAACAACAATTCCCTTACAATTTTTTAATATTTCAGCTACATTGTCTCTAGTAATTTCTTCACTATCAATCCACTCTATCTCTACTTTAACACCTGCGTCATAACCTGCATGTCTTAAACTTTCTGCAACTGATATGTAAGCATCATGTAATTTTACATATTTACCAACTATTCCAATAGTTATCTCTTGTTCTACTGCTTTTATCTTATTTACCAATTGTGTCCATTCATCTAACTTACAAGTAGTATTTTTAATTCCAAGCTCTCTACATACTATCTCAGAGAAATTACTCTTTTCAAGCATTAATGGTGCTTCATATAATACTGGAACTGTTGAATTTTCAATTACACAATCTTCTTTTACATTACAGAATAATGCAATCTTATTCTTAATTGATTCCTTTAATGGAATATCACATCTACAAATAACCATATTTGGTGCTATCCCAATACTTTGAAGTTCCTTAACACTATGTTGTGTTGGCTTAGATTTAAGCTCTTCAGAACCTTGAATATATGGAACTAAAGTAACATGGATAAATAAACAATTTTCACGTCCTACCTCTAATGATACTTGTCTGATTGCTTCTAAGAACGGTAAAGATTCAATATCTCCCACTGTTCCACCAATTTCAGTTATGATAATATCACTGTTAGTTATTTTTCCAACTTTATAAACTTGATTCTTAATTTCATTTGTAATATGAGGAATTACTTGAACTGTTTCTCCAAGATATTCTCCTCTTCTTTCTTTGTTTAAAACATTCCAATATACTTTTCCTGTTGTAATATTAGAAAACTTATTTAAATTTTCATCTATAAATCTTTCATAGTGACCTAAATCTAAGTCTGTTTCAGCTCCATCATCAGTTACAAAAACTTCTCCATGTTGATATGGACTCATTGTACCTGGGTCTATATTTATATAAGGGTCAAACTTCTGTGCTGCTACTTTTAATCCTCTGCTTTTTAATAATCTACCAAGAGAAGCTGCCGTTATTCCTTTTCCTAATCCTGAAACTACTCCACCTGTAACAAAAATATACTTTTTATTCATTTGCCATCCTTCCTTCAAATACAAACTCTGCTGGACCTGTCATATATACAAATCCGTTATTTGAATATCTTATTTTTAAATCTCCACCAATTAACTTTACAGTTATATCCTCATCTTTTTTACAATACCCATTTAATATCGACGCAACAACTGATGCACAAGCACCTGTTCCACATGCAAGTGTTTCTCCACTTCCTCTTTCCCATACTCTCATTTTAATGGTATTTTCATTTATTATTTCCACAAATTCAGTATTTATTCTTTCTGGAAATAATGAATCATTTTCAAACTTTGGTCCTATTTCTGTTAAATTCAAATTATCTATATCCTTCATATAAACAATACAATGAGGGTTTCCCATAGAAACACAAGTTATGTTATACTTACCATCTGCTATATTAACAGGCTCATTTATTACTGTTTCTTTTTCAAAATTAACTGGAACATCTTTTGAATTTATTATAGGCTCTCCCATATTAACAGTAACTTCTTTAACTTTATTATCTACAACATTAAGTTTTAATGTCTTTATACCTGAAAGTGTTTCAAGTGTTATTTCATGCTTATCTGTAAGTCCTTTATCAAAAACAAATTTACCAATACATCTTGATGCATTACCACACATTTTTCCTTCCGAACCATCTGCATTAAACATTCTCATTCTAAAATCGGCAACATCTGATTTCATAATTAGTACTATTCCATCTCCACCAACCCCGAAATGTCTATCGCTTAATTTTATTGATAACTCATTAGGATTCTTAATTTCTTCTTTTGTACAATCAAAATAAATATAGTCATTTCCTATGCCATGCATTTTTGTAAAATTCATATATTACACCTCATAATAATTTATTATTTTATCAGCAATTTCTCTTTTACTAACTCGATTATCCATTGCCTCTTTTTCTATGTACTTATGTGCTGAATTTTCTGTAAAATTACTATTCTCAATAAGCAGACATTTTGCCCTATCTATTCTTTTTATATCTTCAACCTTTTTTAATAACTTACTCTTTTCATCATTTAATTTGTTAAACCTTCTAAGAGAAGTAGCAACAAATTTAACTCCTTGATAAAAGATTGGTTTTGTAAAAGGCTTTGGAATAACAAAAACACCATACTCTTCTACCTTGGCGCTTATCATATCTGCCTCTACTGATTTTACCACTAAAATAACTCCAACACTACCCTTTGCAGTCATTTTTATAGCTAAATCCGTTCCATACTCATCCTTTAAAGGTGTATCTATCACAATCAAATCAAATTCATCTTCAATTAATTTTCTTCTAGCTATCTGGCCGTTAGATACAGTTTCAATATTAGTATAACCTATAGACCTTATATTATCACTATATACCTTTATACCCTTTTCTGAGCTACAAACTATTAGCACTTTATTCATATATTATGCCCCCGTGAAATAAATTTTATTTTAAAAATTATAGCTTATAAAAATATTTATTTATTTCATAGTTACTAACATCATTGTACTCTGATTCCTGTATACTATAAGCTTCCCATTCTTTTCTTTTCATGGAAATAAACCTATCAAATATAAACTCTCCTAAAGCTTCCTTTACAAATGCACTATCTTCCATATTGTTTAAAGCTTGTTCTAATGTTTGAGGTAATAATTCTATATCATCATAAGCAGGTTCTAAATATAAATTTTTATCCACTGCTTCTGGAAGTTGTCTATTTTGTTGTATCCCTTCCATACCAGCCTTAACTAAAAGAGTTATTGCTAAATATGGATTACAAGTTCCATCCGGACTTCTAATTTCCATTCTGCTATATTCACCCTTTGAAGCAGGTATTCTTATAAGCTGTGACCTATTTTTAAAAGACCATGTTATATACTTAGGTGCTTCAAATTCACCAAATCTCTTATATGAATTTACTGTTGGATTTAAAATAGCTGTTATCTCTTTAATTCTATAAAGTATTCCTGCAATAAATGAGTTACATTCATCTAGATAGTTATTATTAGAATCAAATATATTTTTACCCTTCTTTAAAAGTGACATATTAATATGTAACCCTGAGCCACTCTTTCCTGCTAAAGGTTTAGGAATAAATGTTGCATACAATCCATTAATTGATGCTATAGTCTTAACTGCTGTTTTTAATGTAATTAAATTATCAGCTGATTCAAGTGCATCATCATATTTAAAGTCAATTTCATTTTGACCATTACCAGATTCATGATGTGAGCTTTCAGGCTTAATACCCATTTCTTCAACAGTAAGACATACTTCACGCCTTATATTCTCTCCCTTATCAAGAGGTGCAACATCTAAATAAGTTGCTTTGTCTTGTGGTATTAGTGTAGGTTCCCCTTCTTCATCTGTTTTAAATAAATAAAACTCACATTCTGTACCTACCTTAGCAACATAGTCCATCTTTTTAAATTCATCTAATGTTTTCTTTAATAAACTTCTAGTATCTCCATCAAATATTTCGCCCTCTGGTGTCTTTATATAACAAAAGAATCTTGCTACTCTACCTTCTTGAGGTCTCCAAGGTAAAATTGCAAGAGTGGATGGGTCTGGCACTAAAAATAAATCTGAATCTTCAATTCCTAAAAAACCATTAATAGAAGAGGCATCTATACTAATTCCATGTAAAAATGCTTTTTCAAGTTCAGAAGAGTTTATTGAAATATTTTTTAATTCACCAAAAATATCACAAAATTGAAGCCTAATAAATTTTATATCATTTTCTTCAACAAACTCAATTATCTGTGCAATTGTTTGATCCATGTAACTTACCTCCTTAGAAATTTTAAACAAAAAAAATGCGAACTAATTGAGATAATAAAATTAGAACGCCCTGTTACCTTCTTTAATAATTATTTTATAAGAACATATAAAAAAAGTCAACATATAAAACATCCTAATATTATTTCAGAATAAAACAACTAATAAAAAGTATAATATAAATTCCTACATATTATATAAGGCTAATATCTTGACATAATTTTATTAAGCTTTGTATATTAAAATCACTAATTTCTAATCATTTTTTTACACTTCAATTATTTTTTTTAATTAAACTAATAAAAAACGCTTGATTTTTTATTAGTACCATAATATAATACTTTTAGACAGCAAAGGCGCTGTACGAGGTGTAAAATGCTCGTACCGCGCTTTTTTTATTTATATGCATTCTAAATAAAGAATTTTATTTTAGGGAGGAATTATCTATGACAAAATGTATACCTGAATTATTTGGATCTTTAGTATTCAACAACAAAGTAATGAAGGAAAGATTGCCTAAAGACACTTATAAAAAATTAAGAAAGGCTATTGATTCTGGTGATACACTAACATTAGAAGTTGCTAATGTAGTTGCAAATGCCATGAAAGACTGGGCTATAGAAAAAGGTGCTACTCACTTTACTCACTGGTTCCAACCAATGACAGGAATCACTGCTGAAAAGCATGACTCATTTATCACTCCAAGTGGTGATGGTGAAATCATAATGGAATTCTCAGGAAAAGAACTTATAAAAGGAGAACCAGATGCATCAAGCTTCCCATCAGGTGGTTTAAGAGCAACATTTGAAGCTAGAGGTTATACAGCTTGGGACCCAACTTCATATGCATTCATAAAAGACAAAACATTATGCATACCAACTGTATTCTTATCATATAGCGGTGAAGTATTAGATAAAAAGACTCCTTTACTTCGTTCAATGCAAACTTTAAATGAACAAGCATTAAGAGTTTTAAAACTATTTAACAACAAAGCTAAGAGAGTAATTACAACTGTTGGACCAGAACAAGAATACTTCTTAGTAGATAAGAAAATGTATGAAGAAAGATTAGACTTAAAATTAACTGGTAGAACTCTTCTAGGTGCTATGGCTCCTAAGGGTCAAGAATTAGAAGACCACTACTTTGGTAATATAAAAACAAGAGTTGTTGCTTATATGCAAGAATTAGATGAAGAATTATGGAAACTTGGAATTTTAGCAAAAACTAAACATAACGAAGTTGCTCCAGCTCAACATGAACTTGCTCCAATATTTGCTACAACAAATATTTCAACTGACAACAACCAACTAACTATGGAAATGATGAAGAAAATTGCATTAAAGCATGGTTTAGTTTGCTTACTACATGAAAAACCATTTGATGGTGTTAATGGTTCAGGAAAACACAACAACTGGTCTCTATCAACTGATTTAGGTGAAAATTTATTAGAACCAGGAGAAAAGCCAGAAGAAAATTATCAATTCTTAACTTTCCTAGCTGCTGTTATTAAAGCTGTTGATGAATATCAAGACTTATTAAGAATTTCAGTTGCAGATGCAGGAAATGACCATAGATTAGGTGCTAACGAAGCTCCACCAGCTATCGTTTCTATGTTCTTAGGTGACGAATTAAGTGATATCTTAGAATCAATTTCATCTGGTGCTAAGTACACTCATAAGGAAAAATTAAGAATGGACTTAGGTGTTGAAGCATTACCTAAATTCCTACAAGATACTACAGATAGAAACAGAACATCTCCATTTGCATTCACTGGAAACAAATTTGAATTCAGAATGTTAGGTTCTACAGTATCTATAGCTTGTGCTAACATAATGTTAAACACAATGGTAGCTGAAGAATTATGCCAATTTGCAGATAGATTAGAAAAAGCATCAAACTTTGATGTTGAATTAAAAGAATTAATTAAAGAAACATACGATAATCACAAGAGAATCATATTTAATGGTAACAACTATTCAGAAGAATGGGAAAAAGAAGCAGCCAAGAGAGGTTTATTAAACTTAACTTCTACTGTTGAAGCTCTACCTCATTATATTGATGAAAAGAACATAAAATTATTTGAAAAGCACAATGTATATACACCAGCAGAAATGCACTCTAGATATGAAATATTACTAGAAAGCTTCTCAAAGGTTATAAACATAGAAGCATTAACTCAATTAGATATGGTTAAAAAGCAAGTAATTCCAGCAGTTACTGAATATATGAAAGTATTAAGTGATACAATTATCGCTAAGACTAATGTTGGTCTTGAAGCTTCATGTGAAATGGAAAAATCCTTATTAACAAAGATTTCATCAGCTGCTAACTCTTTATATGCTGAAGTTGAAGCCCTTGAAAAAGCAGTTGCAGAAGGTGCTAATATGACAGGTGAAGTAGTTGATATTGCTAAATTCTATAAATATACTGTACAATCTACAATGGATAAAGTAAGAGTTTATGCTGATGAGCTTGAACAATTAGTAGGAAAAACTTATTGGCCATTCCCAACTTATTCTGATTTATTATTTGGAGTATAAACTAGAACAAGTTATAAATACTAAAAAGAAAGTTGCTTGAAAATTTCAAACAACTTTCTTTTTTTATTTCTTATCGATTATATGCTGATGATTTAATATATGTTTTTCACAATAACAGTGCTTCCCACTGCATTTACTACAATATCTAAACTCCATATTTTCATCATCTTCATTTGTTATACCACACACTTCACATTTATGAATATATGCCTTTTT
>JALENK010000081.1 GCA_022767515.1 Clostridium sp. | reverse complement strand
AGTTTTTTAAAATGTTAAGTGGGCATAGTGCTAACGAGATAAACGAAGCTCATAAAACAATCGTGTCCACGATTTTAGAGAAAATAAATGGTTTACTATTATTTGGTGGAAATGAGCTTATTGTCAATGGTAAAAATTTTGTAATACATCCAATAGGAAGCCGGGTTGAAATAGCTGCCCCAGCAATAAAAACCATTGACAGAGAGTACATCAAAAGCATATCTTCAAGAGCTATGAGAGATATCGAACAAAACGATTTTGATAGTGCAATTACGAAATCAAGAACTTTACTAGAAGAAACATTTTGTTACGTAATAGAAAAGAAAAACGAAATACCATCAGATAGTGGTGATATCGGAAAATTGTATAAGCAAGTTCGAACTCTCTATAATATGCATACAGATGCAAATACAGATAGAAGAATTAATACACTGCTTTCTGGGTTAAGCAGTATTGTATCTGCAATCGCTGAAATGAGGAATAAAGATAGTGATGCTCATGGAGTTGGAGCAAATAGAATCCCAATTGAAGAACATCATACGAGACTGTTTGTTAACGCTGCAATAGCTATGGCAGATTTTATCTTATCCGTAGAACAGAAAAGCAAATAATCTCACATACCATTTTGGTACTCGAGCATAAGAAAACGACCATACATGAGCATTCCAACTCTTGTATGGTCATTATTTCTTTTGTCACCGCTTGAAGACGTCACTCAATATTTGTTTTTCTTACAATCCCTAAGTGAAGGCTCCTTTAGGCTTTCTTTTTTTTGTATAAATTTGTACTTTGAGTGGAAAACTATTTTTAAAGTAAGTAACGGTGGTGTGATTATGATAAAAAAGGGTGAGCTTATTTATAAAAAAATAGTTAATCTTAAAAATAAAAAGCAAGGATATGTAGAAGATATTTGCATTGATTGTATTTGTTTTAAAGTGATAGGGCTTAAAGTGTCAAGTACTAGTCCAATAAAAAAATTTAATTTCTTAAAGTCAGAGGATATATTATCTATAAAGGAAGTTATTTGTGCTGAAAATTTTACTAAGGCAAAGGGAGTTATGTTTTCATCTTTAGTAAATTTAGAAGTCTTTGATTGTACTGAAAGGGTTATTGGAGAGGTTGAAGATATTATAATTGATGAGAGAAATTATTTGATAAAGGCAGTAATAGTTGGAACAGGAATTATTAATAAGTTTGTGAATGGAAGAAGAGTACTTTTAATTGAAGATTTATTTTTTATGGAAAATAAAATCATATATAGAGGAAAAGATGAAATTAAAATGATAAATATGCCTTGTATGAGATACATATGAATCAATTTATCAAAAAAAATCAGTCAGCCTTAATTAGAATTGGCATATTTTTCATAGCTTTAGTAAGCATTTTTCTTTATATAAAGATTAGATTTATAAATTCCATAATTAATTTAATAATAATTTCCTTTGTAATAGCTTTTATTTTAACACCAATTAAATCTTTTTTTGAGAAAAAATTTAATATGAATAGTAGCTTTTCATCCGTAGTTGTAATAATTATTTTAGCTTTAATTTTTTCTATTATATTTTTTGTGTTCATACCCATAATGATTAGGGAAATATCTTTATGTAATTTTTCTTTTGATGAAATATTTAACTACATAAAAAGGCTTGAAAATAGTTTTATAAAAAATAATTCTATGATTAATGCTGTGTATCTTGAATTTAAGGAAAAAGGGACAGTTATAATTAGTAAAATGTCTGAAGGAGCTATAACTAAGTTACTTGATTTGACAAAAGATTTAATTTCCTTTGCAGAGATTCCAATAATAACATATTATATACTTAAAGAAAAAAAGAGAGTAAATAGTATAGTTAAAAAGTTTATTCCCTTAAAGAGAAGAAGGGTCTTTAGTAAAATTAGTTTAGATTGCTCTAGAGTTTTAAGAGGGTATATTATAGGTCAGCTTTTACTAAGCTTAATAATATCAGTATTGACCTTTATAATTTTATTAGCTTTTAATGTAAAGCTTCCATTATGGCTTTCCATCATAAATGGAGTATTTAATATTATTCCTTATTTTGGACCTATAATCGGCGCTGTACCTATTATAATTATAGCACTATCAGATTCCTTGATTAAGGGAGTATGGGTGCTTGTCTTTATGATAATAATTCAGCAGGTAGAGGGAGATATTATTTTGCCAAAGATTACAGGTCATATTACTAATATTCATCCGGGAATAATTATCCTGCTTTTAATAGCTGGAGAGAAGCTTGGAGGATTATTTGGAATGGTTCTTGCAGTACCCATTGGAGTAATAATCAAGGTGATTTATAAGGATGTAAACCATTATATTTTTGACTGTAGTGAGTGAAAATAGAGTTGACATAGATAAAAAGTTTTAATATAATTTTTTATAGTTGATATATGATGTTGAAGAGGATAAGTAGGCTATACTTTATAATTTTAGAGAGAAGGAAATTGGTGGAAGCCTTTATTATGAGTATATTTTCGAAGCTACCTTGGAGTCAGTCGTGAACTAATTAAGTGATGCAGTTTGCATAATTAGGGTGGTACCGCGGAATTTTAGCTTTCGTCCCTTGTGTTTGTTACGGGGCGGGAGCTTTTTATATTTTGAAAATTAATTATGGAGGTTTTATATAATGAAAAAATATGGAACAAATGAACTAAGAGAAATGTACTTAAAGTTTTTTGAAAGCAAGGGACATTTAAGAATGGATAGTTTTCCTTTAGTTCCTAAAAATGATAAGAGTTTATTATTAATCAATGCAGGTATGGCACCTTTAAAGCCATATTTTACTGGGGTTCAAGAACCACCAAGAAACAGAGTTACTACATGTCAAAAGTGTATAAGAACTGGTGATATTGAAAATGTAGGAAAGACTTCAAGACATGGTACTTTCTTTGAAATGCTTGGTAACTTCTCATTTGGAGATTACTTTAAGAAAGAAGTAATTCCATGGGCTTGGGAATTCATTACAGAAGTTTTAGAAATTCCAAAGGATAAGCTATATGTAACTATATATTTAGAAGATGATGAAGCTTATGATATATGGACTAGTAAAACAGATGTTGACCCTAAGAGAATATTCAGACTTGGAAAAGAAGACAACTTCTGGGAACATGGTGCAGGACCTTGTGGACCTTGTACAGAAATTCACTTTGACAGAGGTGAAGGCTTAGAAACTATAAAGACTGCAGAAGAATTTGTTGAAGCTGGGGATAATGACAGAGTTATTGAATTCTGGAATTTAGTATTTACTCAATTCGATGGAGATGGAGAAGGTGGATATGAAAAGCTAGCTAAGACTAACATTGATACAGGAATGGGTCTTGAAAGAATTGCAACAATAATGCAAGGTGTTGACAACATATTTGAAATAGATACAGTTAAGGATATTTTAGCTAGAGTATCATCACTATGTAATACTAAGTACGGAGAAGATGCTACAAAGGATATCTCATTAAGAATTATTACTGACCACGTTAAGAGTGTTACTATGATGCTTTGTGACGGAGTTAATCCAAGTAATGAAGGAAGAGGTTATGTTTTAAGAAGACTTCTTAGAAGAGCTGCAAGACATGGAAGAGTTCTTGGAATAGAAGGATTATTCTTAAAGGATGTAGTTGATTCAGTTGTTGAAAACTATAAGGGAGCATATCCTGAATTAGTAGAAAAGGAAAGCTACATCAAGAAGATGATTACAGTTGAAGAAGAAAACTTCAATAAGACAATAGATACTGGAATGGCTATCTTAGCTGATTATATAACTGAATTAGAAAATGAAAAGAAGGATGTTCTTTCTGGAGAAAAATCATTCAAGCTTTATGATACTTATGGCTTCCCATATGAATTAACAGAAGAAATCTGTGAGGAAAAGGGAATAAAGATGGATAGAGAAGGCTTTGATAAGAATATGCAGATTCAAAGAGAAACTGCAAGAAATAGCAGAGAAACAACTTCTTATATGGGAGCTGATGAAGTTCCAATAAATAAGATTGATGCTTCAATTGAAACTACATTCTTAGGATATGAAAGCATAAAAGAAGATGCTAAAGTTTTAGTTATAGCAACTGATACTGAATTTAAGGATGAATTAGTAAAGGATGAAGACGGATATATTGTAACTGATAAAACTGTTTTCTATGCTGAAATGGGTGGTCAAGTAGGAGATACTGGATATATGACAGCTCCTGGAGTTAAGGTACTTGTTAAGAATACTAAGAAAAATGTTGGTGGCAAGGTAATTCACTATGTTAAAGTATTAGAAGGAACAGTTAAAAATGGTGCTACATTAACTCTTGAGGTTAATGCTGACAGAAGAAAGGCTATATGTAAGAACCATAGTGCAACACATATGCTTCAAGAAGCTTTAAAGGAAGTTATAGGAGAACATACTCATCAATCTGGTTCATATGTTGATGAAGAAAGATTAAGATTTGACTTTAACCATTTCCAAGCTTTAACTGAAGATGAAATAGAAAAGATTGAAAATATTGTAAACAAAAAGATAATGGAAGTAATTCCTGTAGATACTAAGCTTATGAGCCTAGAAGAAGCTAAGAAGACAGGAGCTATGGCATTATTTGATGATAAGTACGGTGATAAGGTTAGAGTTGTATGTATTGGAGAATATTCAAAGGAACTTTGTGGTGGTACACACGTTAGTAATTCTGGAGAAATCGGATTATTTAAGATAATTGCTGAGAGTGCAGTAGCATCTGGGGTTAGAAGAATAGAAGCTTTAACAGCATTTTCTGCAATGGAATACTTAGTAAATAAGCAAACTCTATTAAAGGAAGCTTGTCAAGCACTTAAGTGTAATGAAAAGGATGTTTTATTAAAGATATCAAATCAAAGCAATGAATTAAAAGAAAAGGAAAAAGAAATTTCTGCATTAAAGAGCAAGCTTACAAGTGCATCAGAGGACGATATATTAAATTCTAAGCAAGAAATTAATGGAGTTAATGTAGTTGTATATGCACTTAAGGATGTAGATGCAAATGCATTAAGAGATTTAGGTGATAAGATTAAGTCTAAGATTGTAAGTGGTCTTGTAGTTCTTATGAGCGATTGTAAGGATAAGGTTAACCTAGTAGGAATGGCCACTAAGGATGTAGTGGAAAAAGGAATTCATTGTGGTAAGATTATCAAAGAAGCTGCTACTATACTTGGCGGTGGCGGAGGTGGAAGACCTGACATGGCTCAAGCTGGAGGTAAGAAACCTGAAAATATTGAAAGTGCAAAAGAAAAAGTATATGAAGTTGTTAAAACTTTAGTAAAATAGTATACTTTTTATATAAATTAATGTATAATTATTTTAATGAATAAAAATAAAAACGTAGGATATAATAATAAAGGTGATGGTTACATTCCTTTAATTAGCAAGGGGGTGAAGTTGCGTTAGCAACGTGATTTATGAGTAAAGAAATTGAACATACTATGGAATTTGATGTATTAAAGAATAAAGAGGCCTTAACCAAAACAATATTAACAGAAGTTTATGATGCATTAAATGAAAAAGGGTATAATCCAATTAATCAATTAGTAGGATACTTATTATCAGGAGATCCTACCTATATAACAAATTACAACGGAGCTAGAGCTTTAGTTAGAAAGCTAGAGAGAGATGAGATTCTTGAAGAAGTAATTAAGTCTTATTTAGAGATAAATCTTATTTAAGGATAAGGTGGCAAAAATGTATGCCCGTTATTATAAATAGCGGGCATTTTATGTTATAATTTTTTTAAGGAAGATTTATATAGTTATCAAAAGCATACTCAAATATAATCAAATATGATATAATATATCTGAGGTGATTATATTTGAGAAAAAATTATAAACCTAAAGA
>JALENK010000031.1 GCA_022767515.1 Clostridium sp. | reverse complement strand
TCTTCAATTCTTAATATTTCACAGGATTTAAGAAAGATGGCTCTTATAATTATTCTTGCAAGAGCTGGTTTGTCACTTGATTTAAAGGATTTGAAAAAGGTTGGCAGGTCAGCAATATTGATGTGCTTTGTACCAGCACTTTTTGAAATAATTGCAATGATTCTTATTGCACCATTATTTTTTAACATAAGTATATTAGAAGCTGCCATTATAGGTTCTGTAGTTGCAGCAGTATCTCCTGCTGTGGTTGTTCCAAAAATGATTAAACTTATTGAAGAAGGCTATGGAACTGAAAAGGGCATACCTCAAATGATTTTAGCTGGAACCTCAGTTGATGATGTGTTTGTTATTGTTTTATTTACAGCATTTACTGGTCTTATGAAGGGCGATAAGATATCTATGATGAGTTTTATAAATGTTCCAGTATCTGTTATTTTAGGAATGATAATTGGAATTTTAATTGGATTTATATTATCTAAGTTTTTTAAGAAGATACATATTAGGGATTCTGCTAAAGTGATAATACTTTTGAGCATATCGTTTTTGCTTGTATCTTTAGAGAATGTTATTACATTTTCAATTAATTTTTCAGCCTTGATATCTATAATGTTTATGGGAATAGGATTAAATAAATATAGGGCAGAGGTTTCAAAAAGACTTTCTGCTAAGTTTAATAAACTTTGGGTATGTGCTGAAATAATTCTTTTTGTACTTGTTGGAGCAATTGTTGATATAAATTATGCCTCTAAGGCAGGAATAAGGGTAGTAATTTTGATATTAAGTATATTGTGCTTTAGAATGCTTGGTGTATTTGTGTGCATGATTAAAACGAGGCTCAATATTAAGGAAAGGCTATTTTGTATGGTTGCATATATTCCAAAGGCGACAGTTCAGGCTGCAATAGGTGGTATGCCTCTTGCTATGGGATTTGAATGTGGAAATTTGGTACTTTCAATTGCAGTTATTGCTATATTAGTATCAGCCCCTCTTGGAGGATTTTTGATTGATTTTACATACAAGAAATTGCTAACTATTGCAGAAGAAAAATGAATAAAATAGATATGGGAAAAAAACAGTAGCAGATATAGTAGCTGTTACAATAACCTCAATAATATAAAAAAGCTCCAGTAGCAAAGTTACTACTGGAGCTTGCTTAAATATTATTGTCTTTCATATGTTACTTCTTGATCTTGTCCTTCTTGTTTTACAACTAGCTTATCACTATTTAAAGAAATAACTGTGTATGTTTCTTTATTTTCTTGTCCTAATAGAGAAGTTTTCAAAGTTAAAGTATTACCTTCATATGTATATGTAAAGTTTGCACTTATTGACTCTCCTAAACTAACTTTTCCATTTTTGTCATCGGTAAATTCTAGTGTACTATCAATAGAAATACCTCCTGTAGGTAATAGCTTCCATTTACCTACTAAACCAGAATCATTAGAACAAGAAACCATAGTGAATACTAGAACAGCTAGTGCACAAATGCTTAATAATTTTTTCATTTTTATTTTCCCCCTAAAACATATTACTTCATAAGTATACTATATAATAAATAGCTAAATCAATAAAAATTTAGATAGTTTTTTGTTGATTTAAAAATAAATATATTATATAATCATTTCTAATAAAAAAATTAATATTAAATTTTAGGGGTGGTAACAGGATGAAATGTAATAATTGTAATGCTGAAATACAAGATGGGTCAGTATTTTGTACAAACTGTGGGATAAAGCTTGACCAAGCACCAAGTGATGGAATAAATACAGTTAAAAATACTAATGATGAAATGAGTACAGTTCAAGGTATGAATAATGCTGTTAATACAGTTAAAAATAATAATACCAAGAAGAGTATACCTATAAAATTAATAGCAATAATAGGAGCAGCAGTAACAGTTATAATAGTGGCCTTAGTGTTATTATTAGGTGGAAATGGTTACAGTAGTTATGAAGATGTAGTAGATGCATATACAACTGCAATTAGAAATAATGATGGTAAAAAGTTAATGTCTACATTAAATGATGCTCAGAGTGAATATATACAAAGTAAGCTTGGTTATTTGAAAGTAGCAAATGCTCTTGAAGGTAAAGGTGATACTTCAATAGAAGATATTTTGGTTAATACTTTAAGAGAAGGTTTTGGTATAAATGGAGAAGAAAAGGTTGATATTTCTTATTCTATTACAAGTGTAAGTGATGCTACATCCTCTAAAAAACAATCTTTGGCAGAAGCGCTAACATATAATGATAAGGCATCTAAAGAAGATATTGGTGATATTAAGAAGGTAAGAGTTAAATTTACTTATCCTGATGAAAGCGGAGAAACTAAAAACAAAACACGAACTTTGTATATAGCAGAAGTAAAGGATAAATGGTATTTTTGCATTAATAGTTAATAATGCAGACTGTGAAAAATAATTTCTTATTTTTCACAGTTTTTTTATTAAGATAATTATTTGCTTTTATTAGATGGTCTAAGAACTGGATTTATTTGATTAGCTCTATTATTTACAGATATTTTTATTTTATTCATTACAAGTTATAATTCCTTAGTCATTTCTATATATGGCAGTTCATTGTAGCCACACTTTTTATAGACATGAATTGCTTGTTTATTACTTGGTTCAACCTCAAGTCTAAAGCGAACAGCAGCAGAAGAAGAAGAAGAGTCATATTTGTTATTAACAAATTCAAAAAACTGTGTTCCTAGGCCTAAACTGCGATATTCAGGTTTTATATAAAGGTCTTCTATCCAGATACAAATGCCAGCATATTCAGTAGAATAACTCTTAGCAAGCATTGAATAACCTGCAATTTCATTATTGTGCTCTATTATATAACCTTCAATAAAGGGAAGGTCACTTATGCAATCTTCTATATCCTTTTTTAATATATCATCTGATGCCTTATGTAAAACTGCAGGGGAGTTATAAAAAATACGCATCATATCAAGTACAGAATCAATATCTTTACTTGTCATTTCTCTTATTACCATAATAATTTACCTCACTAATATTATTTTTTATTTAATATTAACACAAATTTTTGTTTTTTATAAGGTTTTGATATGTATATAATTACGAAATATGGAAATACTAAAGATGTAAGCCTTTTGATTAAATATTGACATCTCAAATTCTTAAATGTATAATTACGGTATAAATTTGAATTTGAAGGGGTGGAAGGATGAGAAAATAATTTACTTTTGAAGCATGATATTTTATTAATGGGTGTATTATGTCTAAATTTAGATTGCACCATTATTTCGTGTTGCCAAAAGTGGATTATGATTCTCATAGCCTCTTTTTTGTACGCAAAATTAATACATTTTAGATAGTAGGTTAGTTTGGTAGAGTCATAATCATTTGTTCATTTGGCAACAAATGATTTTTTTACTAAGGGGATGGTTTTATGACACAAATTAACGTATCTAATCTTACATTTTGCTATGAAGGAAGTTTTGATAATATATTTGAAAATGTATCTTTTTCTATAGATACCAATTGGAAGCTTGGATTTATAGGAAGAAATGGGAAGGGAAAATCAACTTTTTTCAAAATACTTATGCAAGAATGTAAATATCAAGGAAGTATTAATGCTCAAACTGTATTTGATTATTTTCCATATAACATCACTGAAGAACAAAACAATATGTGTTTAATTGATTTTTATGAGTCGCTTAAGAGTAACTGTGAGTTTTGGAGAGTGTGCTATGAGATGGAGAAGCTGAATCTATCTCAAGATATTTTATATAGAAAGTTTTCTTCATTAAGCTATGGAGAAAGAACTAAAGCCATGCTTTCAATATTATTTGCTGGAGAGAATGATTTTCTTCTTATAGATGAGCCAACTAATCATTTGGATATGGAAGCAAGGGAGAGCATTAAGAACTATTTAAATCAAAAAAAGGGATTTATTTTGATTTCTCATGATAGAGATTTTCTAGATGCTTGTATAGATCATGTGCTTGTACTAAATAGAAAAACAATTGAGGTTCAAAGTGGTAATTTTTCAAGTTGGTGGGAAAATAAATGTAAAAAAGATAATTTTGCAAAAATGGAAAATGAAAAGCATAATAGAGAAATTAGTAAGCTAAAAAAGTCAGCACAGAGAAGTAAAGCATGGGCTACAAAGAATGAAAGCACAAAGATAGGTTTTAATAGGATAAAGGAGCATGACCGCTTTATAGATACTAGAGCATATATAGGTGCTAAAACAAAGAAGATGCAAAGTAGGGTTAAACAGTATGAGAGAAGAATAGAGAGAGAAATAGAGCAAAAAGAAGGATTATTACAGGATATTGAAAGTATTGCAAGCTTAAAGCTTATGCCTTCTAAGTATTTTAAGGAGGTTTTAATTGAAGCTAGAGGTTATAATTTGAAATATAAAGATTCTAAGACTGTTTTAGATAATTTTAATTTTAGGATTTGTAATGGAGAGCGAGTGTTATTAAGAGGAAGGAATGGATGTGGTAAGTCGAGTTTTATTAAGGCTATACTTGCACATTTAAATGATGTATATTTAGAAAATGCTATTGAAGATGGTATATTAAACGTAGGTTCTAATCTTAAGGTATCTTATGTAAGCCAAGATACTAGTTTTCTAAAAGGGAATATAAAGGATTATTGTAGAAGTAAAAATTTAGATGAAAGCAGATTTTGTGCTATACTTAGACAGCTTGATTTTGAGAGAGTTCAATTTGTTAAGGATATTAAGGATTATTCAGAGGGACAAAAAAAGAAAGTATTAATTGCATCAAGCCTAATGGAAGAAGCAGATATCTATATATGGGATGAACCTCTTAATTACTTAGATGTGTTTTCTAGAATTCAGATAGAAAATCTCATTCTTGAGTATAAGCCTACCATGATATTTGTTGAGCACGATTTATACTTTCAACAAAAGATAGCAACTAGAATTATCGATATCTAAGTATTTTAGTAAAGTAATAAAGGTGATGTGTGTTTTGGAAGAAAGTATTTTAGCAATTAAAAAAAGTGATTTATTTAAAGATTTTTCAGAAAAAGAAATAGAACTTTTACTAACTAATAATGCAAGTATTATCAAGAGTTTTAGTCCTGGTATGAGAATTATTTCTGAAGAGGATATTCCAAATAAAATAATGATATTGATATCGGGCAAAGTTATAATAGCAAAAGATAGCCTAGCTGGGAAGAGGATGTTACTTGCAAGTATTGAAAATACAGGTGAACTTTTTGGAGAAGTTTTTGTTTTTATGGATATGCCTTGCTATGCTATGTACGCAGAAGCAGAAGCGCAATCTAAAATATTATTTATATTTAAAAGTATTTTAGAAGATGAAAATGAATATTCCCAAAAACTAATTAAGAATCTTATGAGTATTTTTGCTAAAAAGGCCTATAGCTTAAATCAGAAATTAAAGATAGTTGGAGCATATAGTCTTAGAGAAAAGATAGCTAGATTTCTAATTGATAGGCAAAATAGTGAAGGAGAGATAGTAGAGAACATATCAAGAGAAAAGATGGCTGAATATTTGAATGTAGCTAGACCCTCATTATCTAGAGAGCTTGGAAAGATGGCTAAAGAAAATATAATAAAACTTGGTAATAAGAAAATAAGAATACTAAATCAAACTAAACTGGAAGAATATATATAATAGTAGAAATATTGAATCTGCTGTTAGATTTTTATTCTATATTAATTAGATGGTGCTTTATGACTATTTTAGTCTCATTTTTTAAACTTGACTTTCTTTTTTTGCTATGTATATTAAATAATAGTACAAATTTTATAAAGAAAGCTGGTTAATCATATGAAATATTTAAGGCAATTTATGATTATATTATTATTTTCATTACTTGGTGAAACTTTAAAATATGTTTTGCCATTACCGATACCATCAAGTATTTATGGAATGATATTATTATTTGTTTCATTAATGACAGGAATTATCAAATTAGATCAAGTGGAAAATGTAGGAAAATTATTAATTGAAATAATGCCAATTATGTTTATACCTGCAGGGGTTAAGATTATAGCTTCATGGGGTGTATTGGAACCTATGATAGTGCCTGTAAGCGTAATAACAGTTGTAGCTTTAATTGTTGTTATGGTAGCAACTGGAAGAGTCTCTCAAGCAATTATTCGATTAGATTCTAAAAAAGAAGGAGAAGATAAAAATGAGTAGTTTTATACAAACATCAGCCTATGCTGGTGTGACTGTAAGTATTCTTTCTTATTTTTTAGGAACATACTTAAAAAAGAAATTTAAATTTGGCTTTATAAATCCGTTACTATTATCAATTGTATTTACAATTATCGTTTTGTTAGTAGCAAATATAGATTATGATACATATAATAGTGGGGCACAATATTTAAGCTGGCTCTTAACTCCAGCAACTATCTGTCTTGCAATACCTTTATATGAACAGATACAATTATTGAAGAAAAACTATAAGGCAGTCATTGTAGGGATTACAACAGGGGTAATTACAAGCCTTTTAGCTGTATTAGTTTTATCTGCTTTGTTTGATTTAACACATAAGGAGTATGTTACACTTCTTCCAAAGTCAATAACAACAGCTATAGGAATGGATATTTCTAAGGAATATCAAGGTTATGTCAGTATTACAGTAGCAGTAATTGTAATTACAGGAGTTTTGGGAAATATTTTAGGAGAAGGTATTTGTAAATTATTTAGAATAAAAGAACCAATAGCAAAGGGACTAGCTTTAGGATGCTCATCACATGCGATAGGTACAGCAAAAGCAATGGAGATGGGACAAGTAGAAGGTGCTATGAGCAGTTTGTCAATAGCAGTTGCTGGGCTTTTAACCGTTATTTTCACATCTTTTTTTGCAAACATAATTTAAGCAAAAATATATTTACCTATTAGGTAAACTAATGAGTGAAGGAATGAAATTATGAATATACAAATATTTGGAACAAAAAAATCTTTCGATACAAAAAAAGCTGAAAGATATTTTAAAGAAAGAAGGATAAATTTTCAATTTATTGATATGAAGGAAAAGGGAATAAGTAAGGGGGAAATTACATCAGTTATATCTGCTGTAGGTATTAATGAAGTGATTGATACTGATTCTAAGAAATATGAAAAATCTGATTTGAGAAATGTAAGAAGTCCAGAGGTTAAAGCAGAAATGCTTCTAAAGGACCAAAGTCTTATAAGGTTGCCTATTGTAAGAAATGGGAAAAAAGCTACAGTAGGTTATAAACCTGAAATATGGAAAGATTGGGAGTAGAGTTATCTGCTCCATTTTATTTGCAAATCCTATCAATTTCATTTAAAATTATAGATAATAGAATTTATAGGAGAGGTATAGGTTTATGGAAGAAAAAGAGGTTTTTAAACAAAATTTAGAAGAAACTGATACGCAAGGAATGTTATTTCCTATGCAGCTTTTAATGAAGGAATATGTAAAAATGCCTGATGAAAAGAAGATAACTGAAGTTTTAAATAAGCATTTGGGAAATGTTAAATGTATTTCATATAAAGAAGAAATGGCTGGTTTTTCAGCTAATAAATACACAGCAGAGTTTAAACAAGGAAAGATGCCACCACAATTATTTATTATGGGTTGCAAAGAATTTGATGGTAGTAAGATTGATGAGTTTAAGAAGAGTCAGATGTGGGATTGTGCAAATGATAAAGATAGAATTTTATCGGAATGTAAATATTCAATTACTGCAACGGATATGATGGCAGCAACACTTCCATATAAAGAGAGAGCAGAACTTTATATGGATTTTATGGAGGCTTTAGTGGAACTATTTCCAGAGTGTGAAGCAGTGTATTTCCTTAATACTGGAAAAATGTTTTTAGCAAATGATATTAGAAAGCATACAATCGCTCGTGAGGCGAGATATATTATGTTTGGAGTAAATGTAAGATTTTTTAATATTGAGGGAACTAATGATATGATAGTTGATACAGTTGGGATGAGCACATTGTTTCTTCCAGATATTCAATATCATTTTCATGATATGGACCCAAACTGTTTAGTAAATCATGCATATAATATTGCCTTGTATATATTTAATAATAATAATCCTATAAAGGATGGAGATACTGTAGATGCAATAATTGACGGATTAATAAGTAAAGAAATTCAATGGAAATGCCAATATGAAATGTCTTTGATTCAACCATCAAGAGAGCTTATTGATATTAATATGAATGAATATGCAGCAGGACAAAGATAAAGGGAGGCAGAATTTTGGAAAAAGATGAACAAAAACAAATAAATAGACTATTAAATGAACCACCTAAATTAACTTTAGAAGAAGAAATTGCTAGTTCTATTTCACATGGAATTGGAGCAGCACTTGCAATACCAGCATTTATAACAATGCTTATAAATGCAGATTCTTCATCTAAAATGGTATCAGCATTTTTTTATGGAATAGCATTATTTTTATTCATGCTCATGAGCTGTTTATACCATGCATTTAAAAGGGGAACAACAGTTAAGAGAGTATTTAGAAGATTAATGTTTTCTTCAATATTTCTATTATTTGGAGGAATATTTGCACCTTTATACTTGGTAAGCTTTGGAGATGTTTTAGGTATAACGCTATTTTGTGTGCATTGGCTTTTTGTCATACTTGGGATAACCTTTGTGTCAGTTTTTGGTCCAGGTAGAACTAAGGGTGTTCAATGTGGTTTTTACATTGCAATGACTGTAGGTGTATTTTTATTTATTCCTGATTGGATATCTAATAATGTAAACCTTCTATATTTAATATTTTTAGGGGTGGCACTATTTGTAATTGGGATAATATTATTATTTAGGAAAAAGAAATGGACTCATTTTGCGTGGCATATATTTTCACTTATGGCATGTGCTATACAGTGGATTGGAATATACTTATATATTTTTTGTAAATAAAATTTTGAGGGAAAATTTCATGATAATTTATGTAGATGCAGATGCATGTCCTGTAGTTAGGATAGTAGAAAATATAGCAAGTAAGTATAGTATAAAGGTTGTACTTTTATGTGATACTAATCATGTATTGACTTCCTCATATAGTGAAGTTAAAGTGATTGGAGCAGGATTGGATGCTGTGGACTATGCACTTGTAAACTTGGCACGCAAGAATGATATTGTAGTAACTCAGGACTATGGAGTTGCTGCTATGGCACTATCTAAGGGGGCCTATGCGATTCATCAGTCTGGAAGATGGTACACAAGTGAGAATATTGACATAATGCTTATGGAAAGGCACTTAAATAAGAAAGCTAGAATGGCATCTAAGAAAAGTCATATAAAGGGTCCTAAAAAGAGAACAGAAGATGATGATAAGAAATTTGAAGAATCCTTTGAAAAACTTATAAATAATGTTCAAAACAGAAAGTAGGGAAGAAATGTTTAAAAGTAAAGAAAAAAGATTTAAAATTACGGAGGAAGAAGTTATTGGTTTGACATCTATTAAAATAATAGTAGATACTGTGACCGGAGTAAATTATCTTCAAGTAGGGGAAGGTGCTGTTACACCATTATTAGATGCTAATGGTAATGTAGTGATTGATACAATTGTAGTTGCAGATAAATAGAAAAAAACTGCTTTCATTTCATATTTTGAAAATGAAGGCAGTTTTTATTTAATCCCTTTTAGAATGTAGCATAAATGTGATAAAGAATGTAGCTCCAAGTAGAAGCACTATCATTGGACCTGTTGGAATTTGAACATAGTATGAAATTATAAGTCCTGCTACTCCCATTACTAGTGAAAACAGTATTGACCAAAAGTGATACTGTCTTGTATTAGATGAAATATTTCTACTTGATGCAGCTGGAAGAATTATTAATGAATTAATAAGTAAAAGTCCAATCCACCTAATTGATAGCATTATTACAACAGCAATAAATGCTGAGAAAATATAATCATATAGTTTTCCATTTATGTTTTTGCTTTTTGATAATGTTCTGTTTATGCTTTCTGCATTAAGCTTATTGTAAGTGAATGTCCATAAGAGTAAGACAATAATTAAACATATAAATAAATATATTATCTCTTCTTTAGTAATACTTAATATATCTCCAACAAGATAGCTTGAGTACTTGTTAAATGAATCACTTATTGATAATAGTGCTAGTCCTAATGACATAGCAATTGATGTAAATACACTTATTATTGTATCAGCACCGTATGAAGTTCTATCTTTTACAAAGTTTAATAATATAGAAAATACTATTGCAAATAGTATCATTGATAAACTGTGATTAGTAAATCCAAATATAACTCCAACAGCAATGCCTGTAAGAGAAGAGTGCCCTATGGCATCTGAAAAGAAAGCCATTTTTTTATTGACTATCATAGTTCCAATTAAAGCAAATATTGGAGCAGATATAAGTAGGGCAAGTAGAGCATTTTTCATAAACTCATATGATAAAAATTCAAATGGAAAAATACTTTCCATTAAGTCATAAATTGTATCCATAATTTTAACCATCCTTAATCAAATATTTCTTTGAAATTTTTATTTTGATATACCTCTTCAGGAGTTCCTTCACATAATATTTTATGATTAAGAAGAATAACCTTGTCGGCATATTTCTTTACGAGATTTAAATCGTGTGAAACAAGCAAGATGGCTAAATCATATTTTTCTTTTATTTCATTTACAATTCTATAAAAATCTCTTACACCATTTTTGTCTATTCCTGATACTGGTTCATCAAGAATCAAAAGATTAGGCATGGGAGTAATAGCAATGGAAAGTAGTACTCTTTGAAGCTGTCCGCCAGATAATTTACCGACCTGTTTGTCAATGCAGTCTTCAACTGAAAATATCTTAAGCTGTTCATAAATTTTATCATATAGCTTTTTCTTTTTTTTGAACCAAACAGGGTAGTTTGATATAAAGGAAGCAAATAAATCATAAACAGTAATAGGAATATCTCGTTCTATGTTAAGGCTTTGTGGAACATAACCAATCCTAATTTTTTGAATGGTATTATTTTTAAGATTTTTAAATTCAATATCTCCTGTATGTTTTTTTTCTCCAAGTATTGCTTTTAAAAGTGTGGACTTACCTGCCCCATTTGGTCCTATAAGCACAGTAAGACTACCACAGTGTAGATGAATGTTGACATCCTCAAGTATTACATCTTTTCCTAATTTTACATTGAAATTTTTAATTTTTATGCAGTGTAAGCCACAAACCTTATTCATAGTACTCCCTCTTATTCTATTTCAGATATTATTTTAAAGTTATCTCTCATATCATTAAGATATGCATCTATATTAACATCACCAGTCATGCAAGAGTTAAATTCATATATTTTAGCTCCAGTTTCTTTTGCAATTATTTCAGCATTTTTTCTATCTGAACCTTTTTTGATAAATATTGATTTAACATTGTCCTTTTTCATTTCTTCTATAGTATTTTTAATTGTATCAGCTGAAATTGATTCATTTTCATGGTCACTTTCAATTTCAATTGTCTTTAATTTTGCAAATGTGCATAATGGTGGTAATGTTTCATCTAGTACAAGGACTTTTTTTCCTTCTATTTTACTTAGCTTGTCTTTAAAGTCTGACTTTAATTTATTTAATTTTTCTACATAGTCCTTTTCGTTAGCTGAATACTTATCTTTATTTTCTGGATTTAAACTTTGAAGCATAGAGCTAACATATTCAATTTGCTTGATATAGTCATCTATATTAGTCCAAACATGAGGATTGCTTGACTCATTGGCTGTAACATTTTTTGATGCTTCAATAATCTTAGTGTTTGGATAGGCTGAAATAATCTTATCATTAAATACTTCTAAGTTTAAGCCATTTTCTACAAATACATCAGCATTTTCTATCATTTTTAAATCTTCTGTAGTGAATGTATGGTCATGTATGCATTCTAAGTTGGACTCAGACATACTGATTAAATTTACATTATTAATATCTTTAGTTAAATTCATTGTAAGTATTTGCATTGGATAAAATGAAGTTACTATTTTAAAATCATTACTCTTTGCTTCAGATGAGCTAGAAGTAGAATTACTTTCTGTATTAGAACATCCTATAACAGTAAAAAGCATTGTAGCTGATAAAATAGCAGTTATTATTTTTTTCATTTATACATCCTCCTAAAAAAATATTATTAACAAATGCAAATGATTTGCAAATGCAATTTTGATTATAGGAGTAATGAATAATTTTGTCAAGTAAGTAATACTTATATTATTTGACAAGAAAGATTTAAGTATCTATAATTAAAAAATAAAAATCACTTGCAAATTTGTTGAGAGGATGACCTGATTGATGAAGAAGGAATATAGTACAAAGGTAAATGAAAAGATACTGGAATATATTAAATTACAAAAAGAAAATAGTTTTGATACAAAAAGTGTTTATAATTATATAATTTCGCAGGACATAGATGTGAATTTAACTACAATATATAGAAATTTAGAAAGAATGGCACAGAAGAATATTTTAGTTAAGTTTAAGTCTGCAAATAGCAGTGCTTGTTTATATAGAGTGGTTGATGTAAAGAGCAATTGCCATAGGCATTTACATATGCAATGTAGACTATGCAAGAAGATATATCATTTAGAGGGCGAGTTTATGAATAATATTGATAACTATATAAAGAATCAGTTTAATTTTAATATTGAATGTGAGGATTCCTTGCTTATAGGAGTTTGTTATGAATGTAGTAAAAAATAATTAATTTAAGGTAAATGTAATATAGTATGGCTTTTTGTCATACTATATTTTTTGCATAGTGCATTGTTTGTTGATGTAAATGTATCAATTAGTGCATTTTGCATTGACAAAATTATTTGATGTGTGTATCATAATAATTAAGGAGGGTAAGAGATATGCATTCATATTATAATCAGAATTATTCTCGTGAAGAAATTGAAGATATACTAGAAAAGATAAAAGCGTGTGTATCTATAGGAAAGTATTCTATTTCCTTAAATGATAAACGACAGGAAAATATAGATTTTATAAATGAATACAACATTCGTAGTGATAAGCAGAAATCAATTCTGATGCAAATTGAGGTAGAGGATTTTTGTCATTCGCTTAAGAACACAAATATTGGCTATGAGTATGAAGTACTCTGTTTAGGTGATTTTATATGAAAGGGGAATTAGCCATGATTAAAAATTTTGTTTTTTGTGAAGAATGTCATAATGATGTGGATTATACTGTGACTGAAGAATTGATGGTTGGAAAAATTAAAGGTGTAGAATATCATTACACTGGAAAAGAGGCTAAATGTGCTTGCTGTGGAACACGAATTTATGTACCAGAAATTAATGATTTTAATCTTAGAACATTGTATGATGTTTATCGTAAGAAGAACGGAATTGTATCACTTGATATCATACTAGCAATTCCTGAAAAGTATTCTATTGGAAAAAGACCTCTTTCGCTTTTGTTAGGATGGGGTGAGCAGACTTTTTCTAGGTATTGTGATGGTGATATGCCAACAAAGCAGTATTCAGAGATTCTTACTAGGATATATGAAGATCCTTTGTATTATGCAGAATTGCTTGAAGCAGGAAAAGGAAACCTTAAATCTCAGAGTTCTTATGAGAAAAGCAGAAAAGCAGTAGATGAATTGATTGGTGTTTCTGATAGGGATTCTTCAAATATAGATGTTGCAATAAAGTATATTCTTAACCAGTGCCAAGACATTACGCCTTTAGCACTTCAAAAAGCTTTATATTATATACAGGGATTTTATTATGCATTTTATAATGAGTTTCTTTTTAAAGAGAATTGCGAAGCATGGGTACATGGTCCAGTTTACAGAGATGTATACTTTAGATATCGTGATTATCGCTTTGATCCTATTGCAGAGAATGTAGCATTTGATAACTCTATATTGACAGCCTCTGAAAAAGCAGTCTTTGATAGTGTTATTAACCATTTATGTTGCTATAGTGGTAAAATACTAGAGCAATTTACCCATAACGAAGCACCATGGCTTGATACTAGAGGAGATTTGACGTTGTCAGTTCCCTCTGAACGTATTATACCTCAGAGTTCTATTGGAGCTTATTTTGTGGCAATCAAAGCTAAGTACAATATGATGAAACCGAACGATATTAGTGCTTACGCACAGGATATGTTTAGAAGTATATAATTCCCTCATTAGTATAAGTAAGATTGCGAGATTAATGTTTCCGTAGTTGGAGCATTAGTCTCTTTTTTGCATTTACAAGAAATTTAGACTTTAAAATAATTGTATTCTACAATATTTGACAAATTAGTTTTGTGAATTCTGATTAAAAGGTAGTATAGTATTAAAATTAAGTATACAAATAATATTTTGTATATTGTATTAGTAATAATTTTATTACCAAATTTAAAAAAAATAAATTTATATTGTAAAATATACCATAATGTGTTATTTTGTAATAGAGATAGTTAAATTTATGAACTATTTTTGGTTAGGGGCAATAGTATTTTGTATCTAACTATAAAATTTTATAAAGAAAGAAGAAGATAGTTGATGGTTACATTAGAAAACACTCAAACATTGTATGGCTTAGTAAAAAAAGCAAGTGAGGAATACTCAAATAGGGTATTTATGCGTTATGAAAGAAATGACGAAATAATAGAAAGAACTTATTTAGAATTAAAATCAGATGTAGATGCGTTAGCAAGTTGGATGAAGGAGAAAAATGATGCTCATGGTCGTAAGCTTCATGCTGCAATAATTGGTAAATGTAGTTATAGATATGTGGTTACATTATTTGGTATAACAGCAACAGGAAGTGTTGCAATTCCTATGGATGTTCAGTTAGGCAATGATATATTTGTTGATGAACTTACTCGTGCAGATGTTGATGTGCTTTTTTATGATTGGGAGTTTCAATCTCAGGTAGATGTTATAAAAGAAAACTGCCCTAATATAAAGTATTATGTATGTATGCAAAACCTATATAAAAATGATACAAATATAGTAGAGAGTGTAAGTGGTATAATTGCAAACTATAGAGGTAAGAAATTTGTATCTGATGTTAAACCAGAAGATTTAGCGATTATCATATTCACATCAGGAACTACAGGAAAAGGTAAAGGGGTAATGTTATCTCATGGAAATCTTATGGATAACGTGTTCTGCTGTGATGATATGGAAAATGATTCAATTGATATTTGCATGAATGTTCTTCCAATACATCATATTTTCTGTATAAGTGGAGATTTATTTTTTGTAATAAGATATGGTTCTATACTAACTATATGTCCAGAACTTGCTAAGATGGTAGATTATATACAACTATTTAAACCAACAAAAATTAGAGCAGTACCAATGATGATTAAAATGCTATATAACAGAGTTGCAATAGCCATGAAAAAGAATCCAGAGCTATCACCTGTAGAAGCTAAGAATAAAGTCTTAGGAAGTAATCTTAAGTTATTAATAAGTGGTGGTGGATACTTATCAAGCAGTCTTGCAGAAAAGCTTTTTGAAATTGGAATTTTAACGGGACAAGGATATGGTATGTCTGAGTGTTCTCCTAAAATTTCATCACCTGATTATGGTAATAAGGAAAAGCTTGCTTCAGTTGGTAAAATTGTAAGAGGCTGTCAAGTTAGAATTGTAGATGATGAGATACAAGTAAAGAGTTCCTCTGTAATGATGGGATATTATAAAGACCCTGAACGTACAAAAGAAGCAATAACTGAAGATGGATGGTTATGTACAGGAGATTTAGGATATGTTGATGAAGATGGATTCCTTTTCTTAACAGGTAGAAAGAAGAATCTTATAATATTAAGTAATGGTGAAAATGTATCACCAGAAATGATTGAAAATAAATTTGATGGGGAAATATTAATTTCAGATATTTTAGCATATGGTGATGGAAGCGTCATTGCAGCAGAGGTATATCCTAACTATGAATATGCTCAAGCTAACAAAATTCTTGATATAGAGGAAGCAGTTAATGAAATAGTTCAAAAGTATAATAAAGAACTTCCAACTTATGCTAGAATTTCAAAGTGTGCAATACGTAAAAATCCATTCCCTAAAAATTCTTCAAAAAAAATTGTACGTGATAAATTCTTTAAGCAGAAAGAAGAGGAAAAGGCTAGTCTTGAGCAGATGAAAAAGCCAGAAACAGAGAGACAAAAGATACTATATTCAATAGTTGAGGAAATTATCGGTCATTCATCATTTGGTATTGATAGTAATCTTTATGAATGTGGACTTGATTCTTTAGGAAGTATGTTATTAATAGAAGAAGTTCATAAAAGACTTGACCAAACAATAACTCTTAATGATTTATTAGAAAATAACTCTATTATAAAATTTGAAAAATTAATGGATGAGGCAGAAAAGGCTCAGGCACTTATTGATTACTCTAAGAGAGATGTTTATCCATTAACAAATATGATGAAATATTTTGGATATATCATAAGAGGAAACACAACAGGAAATCTGCCATTCACATTTAAGTTAGACAATAGTGTTGATTTAGAAAGATTAAGAGAAGCTATATGGAAAGTTATGGATGCGCACCCAGGATTAAAAGCATGCATAAAGCCAGAAGGCATGATGTTACAATTATATCCACGTGAAGATTATGTTAAGGATATTCCAATTATAAAAATGAATGATGAGGAATGTTTAAAGCAGCTTAGAGCAGATTTAGTTCCATTTAAGTATTCAGCAGATGATGATTTATGTCACATTAAGCTTTATGAAACTGAACTTTCAAAATATTTATTTTTAGATGTTGCTCACATAATGGGTGATGGAATGAGTATGAATATAATTATGGAGGATATAAATAAGGCTTATGCAGGTGAAGAGATAGAACCAGAGAAATACTCTATATTTGAATATATAGTAGAAGATGAAAATTGTGGAAATTTAGGGGTTCGTCAAAGGGATTTAGCAAGAGTGGACGAGCAGTTAAAGGGAAGTAAGATTGATAGAAGTCTTCTTTGCAAAAAGGGAAGAGAAATTCCAAAAGCAGGGCAATACAATAAAATTCGTAAGAGATTTGACAAGATAGTAAAGAAGAAGCTTTTATATTTCTGTAAGAAAAATGGTGTGACTGAAAATGTTATGTTCTTAACAGCATTTAATTATTGTATAAGTGTATTTAGTGACCAAAAAGATATATTCAGTAACAGTATTCATAGTGGTCGTACAGATAGCCGTTGGACAAGAATAGTTGGACCATTATTCTTAACTTATTACTGCAGATATACACAGACTGCACATGAACGTGTTACAGAATTATTAAAGAAGACTGGTGACCAGATTATGTCTATAATGAAGAACTCTACTCCAGAAAATAGACAAGGAGAAATGTTCTTCCAATACCAAGGAGATATTTTAAATATTCCTGAAATTGGAGGAGCAAAGGTAGAGCGTGTTTCTCAGCAATTAGATTCACTACCATTCCATATGCAAGTAATGAGTGATGATAATGGTTACTATACTGAGCTTCGTTATTGGGAAGACAGATTTGACAGAGAATTACTTGAAATTTTTATCGATTCAATAGAAAGCGTGTTAAATGCAATGCTTGAAGAGGATTCAGTAAGATGTTTAAAGAAATATATACCAGAAAAGTATTTTCCAAAGCATTTAACTGTTAAGGGAGCAGAGCTTAGAAAGGCAGCAGGTAGCAAATTATCAGCAACTATTGATGATGATGAGAATGTTAAGGTTTATGTACTTGATGAAAATTATTTAAAGAAGCCATTTGGAGCATGGGGAAGTCTTTATATCAAATCTCATCAACCAATGTTCTGTCAGAAGGTTATAGAAAATCCATATAGTGAAGGCATTTTATACCAAACAAACAGAATTGCAAGAATTATGCCAGATGGAACAGTTGACTTCCTTGAAGAGAGTGGAAGAATTGTTGCAACAGAGGGAATTAGAGGAAGAAGATATTTTGACCTTATTAAATTAGAGGATACCTTGAGAGATTATCCAGGTATATTAGATGCTGCTGGATATCTTAAGTTTGATAAGGAAACAAATGAAATGAAGCTTTGTGTTGATTTGAGGGTTTCATACAGCTCTGAAAATTCTATAAGCGAGGATGCAATTAGAGAGTATGTAAAGGAAAAATGCGGGGAATTGCTAGTACCAGCAGAGATTAATATGTAAGACTAAATCCAAGCCTAGTCAAAAACGGGAGGACGACCTTTGAGGTTGTTCTCCTATTTTTAATAATGTTGAATAAAATATTTATAAGTAAATAAAGGTATGATATAATAAAGATGTGATATATTTCTACAAAATGAAATTTTAATTTGATAATAAAAATTAATTAAAATTAGGGAAAATGTTAAGAAGGAAAACCTATAAATCGACAAAAAATAGCCCTAGGTTTTGGTATATGCTCTCAAGCATTGAATTTACTAGGTTTATAGGGATTTTGCATAGAAAATTATAAGTGATTTGCATCTTATTTTTATTAAAAAAAGTGGTCTTGGCTAGAGGTTTTGAAATTAGCAAAAATGAAGCCTTGAAATAAGCCACTTTAGAGGGTATAAAATGTACCTGCTGTAGAAATAAGTGTTGACCTGTTTAAGGGATTGTCACGTAAGAAGTTACTGTCAATGGTATTTCTGTTCCAGCATGTAGAAATGGATGTTGACCTGTTTAAGGGATTGTCACACAATATGAAATCTTCATTTATATAATTTGGATCAGAAAAGTAGAAATAAGTGTTGACCTGTGCAGGGATTGTCACGACCCCGATAACTCCAATCTATTTATGACTTTTAAAAGGTAGAAATAAGTGTTGACCTGTTTAAGGGATTGTCACAATTCTCTAGATATTTCTTTTAAGTTAAAATTGACTAAATTTGTAGAAATAAGTGTTGACCTGTTTAAGGGATTGTCACTCTGTATATGGATTTGGTACCAAATCACATTTTGGTTGTGTAGAAATAAGTGTTGACCTGTTTAAGGGATTGTCACACTTCAATATATACCTTTCTATGTGTTAGATTTATAATTTGTAGAAATAAGTGTTGACCTGTGCAGGGATTGTCACCAACTTGTTTTGACGTTGTAAGAGTTCCTGCTATTCTGCGTAGAAATGAGTGTTGACTTGTTTAAGGGATTGTCACAGCTCTTGATGATAAAGACCAGAACCGAATTCTCTTAACGTAGAAATAAGTGTTGACCTGATTAAGGGATTGTTACATAGTCTTTTTCTTTCAGTATGTTTTTTTAGTAGTTTTAGGCTCAATTTGTAATAAATAGTGATACGCATCAAGCCTAGTCAAAAACGGGAGGACGACCTTTGAGGTTGTTCTCCTATTTTGTATATAAGAATACCGCCTACTTTGCGGTTGGGACCTTGGCTAATAATAATGAAATGAGCGTTTTATTTGTCTTTTGTGTATGGTAAAATATATTAAAAAGTAAGTTAGTAAATGGAGATTTACCTTAAATGAGGAGGAGTATTATGATTGAAGAATCTGTTTTTGAGTGTTGTGAAATAGATGAAGAAGAGGATTATCATAAAGAGTTTAACGAAATTATAAAGAAAATTATAAAATATTTTGAAGCTGAACTAGGTGTGAATTTTACTGAAGAAGAATATTATTTGCAAGCAATAGATGTATATGATTGTAATTATATTAAATATGTTGCAGATATTAATAATTCAGACAATAAAATGATTATAAGTGTGCCAATAGACCAGTTTATAATTAGTATTGAAGATGCAAACAATAATACAATTATAAATAGTTATTGCTATATTGAACTTCCACAATATGAGCAAGAAAATCTTAATCGAATAAAAGATGTATTGTTAGATTTTGAAAACAAGTTTAAACCATAACAAGGGAAGGAAAATTAGTTTTTATGCTAGAAAATAGAAAAGTATTTGTAAGTGGTATGGGCATAGTTTCATCTGATTCTATAGGATGCTACGAGTTCAATAAATTTTTACAAAATGAGAAAAGTGCAATAAGGAGGGTTAATAATTCTACGCTTTTAAGTTACTATGCTAAAATTAAAGATTTTTGTTTTGAATACGAAATAAAGAAATTAAAAAATATATCTGAGGATTTAATAAAGAAGGCTAAGTTATGTACAAGAAGAAAAAATGATATGGTTAAAAGTTGTACTTTAGCAGCTATGGAGGCATACTTTGATGCAGGATTATATAACATAGACTATGATAGACAAAAAATAGGAATAATTATAGCTGGAAGTAATTTTTCGCAATTAGAAACCTATGAAGCAGCAAAAAAATATTCTGATAATTTAGATGGTATTAGTCCAAGCTATGCTTTAAATTATATGGATACAAATGTACTTGGTGTAATAAGTGAAATTTTAGATATTCATGGTGAAGGTTTTACTGTTAGTGGTGCTTCTGCGAGTGGAAATTTAGCGATAGTAAAGGGCTATCAAATGATTAAATATGGAATTTGTGATGTATGTCTTGTAGTAGGACCTATGACAAGGTTATCTGATTTAGAATTAAGTGCTTTCAATAAACTTGAGGTGATTGGAAGTAAAATTTATTCGCCATTTCAAAAAGGACAAAATGGTTTTGTACCAGGAGAAACAAGTAGCTGTATTATTCTTGAGTCTGAAAGTTCAATGAAAAAAAGAAATATGGATTTAGATATTGAAGTATGCTCAGCAGTAAGCTTTTTAGATGGAAATAGGTCTACAAATCCTAGTATTGAGGGAGAAAAAAATGTCATGAAAAAGGCGATTGATAGCTCTAAGTTAAAACCATCAGACATAGAATATATTAATGCTCATGGAACAGGAACACCTCTTGGTGATAAATGCGAATTAAAGGCGATTAATGATGTTTTTTCGCAAAATATTTTTGTAAATTCTACAAAATCCTATATAGGACATTGCCTTAATTCTGCTGGCATAACAGAGGCAATAGCAACTATATTACAAATGAGAAATGGATATATCCACACAAATTTAAACCTAGATAATCCTATTTGTAATGAGGTAAAACTTGTAATGGGACATAATCTTAAGAAGGATATAAAATATGCCCTAAATAATTCCTTTGGCTTTTCAGGAATAAATACATCAATTGTGTTAAAAAATCATTTAGTATTATAGATAAAAATATGAAACTAAGGTTAAGGAGGTTTTTATGAAAAAAATATTGATTACAGGTGGAACAACTTTTGTTAGTAAATATGTAGCACAATATTTTGTTAATAATGAGTATGATGTTTATGTGCTTAACAGAAATTCTAAATCACAAGTAGAGGGCGTTAAGCTGATTGAAGGTGATAGGCACAATTTAGGCAATAAGTTAAAGGATATACATTTTGATGTGATAGCAGATATAACAGCTTATGATGCACAGGATATTATTGATTTACACAAGGCACTTGGCTTTTTTGGGCAGTATATTATGATTAGTTCAAGTGCAGTGTATCCAGAGTATGGTGTTCAACCATTTCTTGAAGACTCTAAAAGAGCTGTTAATAAATTTTGGGGTGAATATGGGACAAATAAAATTGCTGCAGAAAATGCTTTATTAGAGAGAGTTTCTGATGCATATATTTTGAGACCACCGTATTTATATGGTCCTATGAATAATGTATATAGAGAAGCATTTGTGTTTGATTGTGCTATTGCAGATAGAGAATTTTATCTTCCAAAAGATGGTCAAATGAAAATGCAATTCTTTCATGTTAAGGACCTATGTAAGCTTATGGAAGTGATTATCAATAATAAACCAGCTGAACATATTTTGAATGTTGGAAATTTTGAAGCAATATCTATAAAGGAATGGGTTACAAAATGTTATGCTTGTTTTGACAAAGTGCCAACATTTATAAATGTTTATGATGATATTGAGCAAAGAAATTATTTTAGTTTTCACAATTATGAGTATTATTTAGATGTTAGCCGTCAGCAAAAGATATATAGTGATACAATTTCTTTAGATGAGGGATTAAAAGAATCTGCTAAATGGTATTTAGAAAATCAAGAAGATGTAAATAAAAAGCCTTATTTTGAATATATTGATAAAAATTTAGTGAAAAAATAAATGTCAAATTTATATAATTGTATTTACTAACTGAATTATTTATAATTAATAGTGGGAATAAAAGAGAGTAGGAAGGAAAATTATAGGAATTAATTGGGCAATCCTTGGAACAGGTGTTGTGGCAAATGAAATGGCAGTGGCACTTTCAAGTGCTGGTAAAGAAATTTATGCAGTTGGAAATAGGACACATTCAAAGGCTCTTGATTTTGCTAAGAAATATGATATGAATAACAGATTCTTTAATAGAAATCTTGTTGGTGGAGCAATGCTAGATATTGGAGTCTATGCACTTTCCTTTGTAAGATGGTTTATGGATTCAAAGCCAAATGAGATTATTTCACAAGTTAAATATGCTCCTACAGGCGTTGATGAGCAAGCAACAATTCTTCTTAAAAATGAAAGTGAGCAGATGGCAACCGTAGCACTTACACTTCATTCAAAACAGCCTAAAAGAGGAATGATAAGCCTTGATAAGGCATACATTGAAATTATGAAATATCCAAGAGCAACAACAGCTATTATTACATATACTGAAGATGGAAGTACAGAAACTATTTCAGTTGGGGATACTAAAGAAGCTCTTAAGTATGAAATGGAAGATGTTGAAAAGGCAATTAATGGTGATAATAGTGGAGTATTTCTTGAATATACAAAAGATGTTATGGATATGATGACAGAAATAAGAAAGCAATGGAATATGACATATCCAGAAGAAGAATAGAGTATCCAAAAAACTTCTGTTTTTATTGCAGAAGTTTTTTTAATTATTAGGTATAAAAAAATTAATAGTGTAAATAATATAATTTAGTGATGCTATAAAAACGTAGAACCCCCTATTACTTATTGGTATAAACAAAATAATTCTAATACTAAAGATAAACATACTAAAGATAATATAAAAATAAATTCACTTAAAAATTAGTATAATACACATATTATTAAGTAAAAGATATTTTTAAGTGAGGGATATAGATATGAGATATTCAATAGAAGGCTTTAGTCAAGAAAAACTAATAAAGTATGATTTAGACTTAAAGGATGTAATGCTATTAAGATATTTTTTGGATTTTATTAATAGTGATACTATGTCTAAAATTATTATTAATAATAAGCCATTTTATTGGCTTAAGTACCAAAAATTGCAGGAAGATTTGCCTATTTTAGGGATTAACAATAGGTTGGTATTAAGAAGAAGACTAAAAAAATTAGAGGAAAAGAAAATTCTTGAGCATTATCATAAGCTTGAAGGTGGAAGTTTTTCATATTATGCTTTAGGGGAAAACTTTAAAGAACTTTTATATAAAAAAACTGAAAATAAAACAGATTCTACTAAAAAAGAAGATAGGTTTATGAAGGATTTAAAAAAGAATACGGAAATTGATAAGGTTGTTAATGAATATACAGAAAATAAGGCATTAAGGGACTGCATAACTGAGTTTATTAAGTTCAGAAAATGTATTAATGCAACTATAACTACATTTAGTTTAAAAAGAATATTAGAAAGACTATCTAATTTAGCGTACTCTGATGAGGATAAAATAAAAATAATTAATAATAGTATCATAAACGGATGGAGAAATATATTTCCTTTAAAAAAAGATAATAATGAAAGCATAAAAAAGTTCAATAATTTTACTCCGAGAAAATATGACTATGATCTCCTTGAAAAACAGCTATTAGGTTATGTATAATAAGAAATAACTAATGAAGTAAGAAAGGAAACCGTTACTATTATGATAAAACTAAATGATTACTTATATAGTGGAGATACTGTCCTTAAAATATTACAACGATACTCTGATGATTTAAAGGAATCAGCTAAGAAAACAAATAACCAGATTGATTTGGTGCATAGTAACTTTTTGCTTCAAATTTCGGAACTTTTAATACACAATGATTTTTTAACTTCACAATCGCAAAGAATTTTATAAATATATGGCTATATAATGCAAGTCTTAATTTTAGAGATGCTAAAATCTATAAAATAGCATAAACAAGTTTTATAGATATGTACCGATACGTTAGTCGGGAATTTACGCCTTTTGAGTATTATATCAAATGTTAGTAGTAATAGATTTTCTATTATCAAAGCAGATACGTTGAAAAAGGAATGAAACCTAAAGTTTTATATATTTTTTATAAACTTTTATAAGTTTTTAGTAACGGTCGAATATTATGGCAGTAAATCGTTTTGTATTAAATGGAATGTCTTATCATGGACATGGTGCAATTAATGAGATTCCAGGAATTGTTAAGGGAAAGGGCTTTAAAAAGGCTTTTGTTGCTTCTGACCCTGATCTTGTAAAATTTGGAGTATCAGCAAAGGTTACAAGTTTATTAGAAGAGAATGGTATTGAATATGAATTATATTCTGATATTAAACCAAATCCAACAATTGAAAATGTACAGCATGGAGTTGATGCTTACAAGGCCTCAGGAGCTGACTTTATGATTACAATTGGTGGTGGTTCTTCTATGGATACAGGTAAGGGAATTGGTATAATAGTTAACAATCCTGAATTCTATGATGTTCGTTCTCTTGAAGGACTTTCACCAACAAAGAATCGTACTGTATTCACAATTGCAGTTCCTACAACAGGTGGAACAGGTGCTGAATCTACAATTAATTATGTTATTACAGATGTAGAGAAAAAACGTAAATTTGTATGTGTAGATCCTAATGATATTCCTGATGTAGCAGTAGTTGATCCTGATATGATGTCTTCTATGCCAAAGGGACTTACTGCTTCTACTGGTATGGATGCTCTTACACATGCAATTGAAGGTTACACAACAGCTGGTGCTTGGGAATTAGCAGATTGTCTTGATTTAAAGGCTATTCAGTTAATTGCTAAAAATCTTCGTAAGGCAGTGGAAAATGATCCAGATGGACGTGAAGGTATGGCTCTTGCTCAATATGTAACAGCTATGGCATATTCTAATGTAGGATTAGGTATAGCTCATTCTATGGCTCATACTCTTGGTGCAGTATATGACACACCACATGGTGTAGCATGTGCTATGATGCTTCCAATCGTTATGGAATATAACCAAGACTATACAGGAACAAAATTTAAAGATATTGCAGAGGCATTCGGTGTGGATACATCAGCTATGTCAGAAGCTGAGTATCGTAAAGCAGCAATAGATGCAGTTAGACAGTTATCAGTTGATGTAGGAATTCCTACAAAATTAGATATTAAAGAAGAAGATATTCCATTCCTTTGTGAATCAGCAGCAGCAGATGCTTGTGCACCTGGAAATCCAAGAAAAGCAACAATTGAAGATTTTGAAGCTATGTTCCGTAAAATTATGTGATAGAAAAATAAATTTGTATAAATTTCTAAAAAGGGCTATATTAAATATGGCTCTTTTTGCTATTCAGTTTTTATTTATAATAGTTTTGAAATAAAGAAGAGTCAATATTATAAGCTTGGTCTATTTGCAAGAAGTGAAAAGAAAGAATTATCTAAACAAATGAAGGCCCTTAGCTTTAATTATGAACAAGAAGAAAATAATCTAATTCAAGAAATTCTTCAAATGAAAGAAGAAAATGTTGATATACTTAATGAAAAAACAAATGCTATGAAACAAGAGGTATGAATTGTACAGGTCATATTCATAAGAATTACAGTAATTATAACATTTACTAAGTAGTATAATTAATTTTGTATTGATGATGCGTATAAGTTCGTTCAGAAGATTATTGACAAATAGAATTTAAGTATATATAATAGATATACTAATTGAATATGAATCGCAAATCTTCTGAACCTGACTTGGGGGCGTTTTGGCTTCGACGGGGGTAAGATGGGTTTGATAAGCGAGTCGAGGGAAGCATGGTTCCTCGTTAATAAAGTATGCACTAAATATAAACGCAGAAGATAATTTTGCATTAGCAGCTTAATTTAAGCAGCTCATCCGTCCAGATTGCCTACGATTTGGGTAGCGGGTGTCATAACAGTGGGAAACGAAGCTGAGCAAAGCTTTGAGCTCAGGGGGTATTTATGAAGCTAGTGAATTAGTTGCCTGCCTGTGGGCGTACTAAGGAGCGAATTTTAATATATAGGCTATGCTCGTAGAAAGTCAGGCTGGTCTGCTTTCGGACAGGGGTTCGATACCCCTCGCCTCCACCATTAAAACCACGAACGCTTATATCCTTTGGGTATAAGTGTTTTTGTTGTATTTAGAATACCACAGGCTCTACCTGTAGTTCCGGAAAGCTTGTAGCGGTGAGTAGAAATAAAAAAACTCCATTAAGTTATGATGAGGTTTGAAGAAAGCTTATAAATATTATATTATTTTACTTGCTATAAGGCACGATGAATAGTAAAGAAGATTTGAATCTGTTAAATTGTTATGAAAAAATAGATTGCTAAATTTTAAAATTTATAGATCTTTGAATATTATATGAGTTTGATTATTTTTGATTATGCTAAATAAACTAGTAAAATTCAAATTTAAAAAAGCAGGTTAATCAAAGTTATGATAATTAACGATAATATGATTACAATTTTTATTTTCATATTTATAGCGATTATAGTGTTTGAATTCATGATGTAAATATGTTGCTCTGCCACATTTAGGACATCTAGGATATTAGATATTACCGTACTGCTGATGTAGTCAGGTGCGAATTGACGTTTACACTTTTTACATTTATATCTCTGATTAGACTGCTTGCCTAAACTAAACTTATATAGTTTATCTGAATGATAACGAGGGCATCTAATATTTGCTTTGTTCATTGTTCTTCTCTCTTTTCTAGGGAGATTATATTTCTTGAAAACTTATTGTATTTCCTAAGGCTGAGAAGAGTAATGTTCATATAACTTAACAGATCGGAAGATTTTTTAGGGAATAAAATTATGAATATATTTATGATATTATTATTAATGTTTATAATTTTTGTTATATATATGTTAATAATTGAAGAGAGATATAATCCTGTAAAAGTTATTTCTAGTGATATTGGGGTTATATTAATCATTGTAGGAATAAAGCAGTTATCAAGTTTAATTGAATATTTGGAAAAAATAGATAGTTTACATATAGAAGAAAGCTTTATAATTATTTTGGATAATAACGAAGTTATATTACTAAATAAGAATAATGGGAAGATAAAATATAAAATAGCGAAATATGGAGATAATAAAATTGTTAATCAACCAAGGCTTAGTGAGAATATTTTAATATTACCATTAGAAGATGGTAAAGAAGTAAAGTTTCATCTTGAGTATGGTGAAATTACAGGAGAGAATGCTAGAATAGATGATGCATTCAATGAAAAAAAGAATATACAAACAAAATAGTTTATGGTGTCACAAGAGAGGAATGGATAGAATGTAGTGGGGGGAACGGATACTTGTGTTTGATCGGCTCCTCATGGAAGTTACAAAGCTGTATATGAGGAAAAATTTAGTCATACTTTATCAAAAGGAAATGTCATGAATAGCGTTATAACTAGCATTACAGAGTCTATTTATGTAGTTAATGAGTTTAATGAGGTATATGTTGTTAAGGCGTATAATAAAAATGTATATGAAACATTATTATTTACAACGAATGATAAAGTTATATTTATGTATCAAAAAGATAATATTATTTATATGGGTGGAGATAAAGGATTTATATATGCTATAAATATTTTAACAGATGAAATTTTATGGGACAAACAAATTGATGAAACTATGGACAAATACTATTTAAATGATGATATATTATATTGTTTTAATGGTAATAAAGTTTATGAATTAAATCTTAAAACACAAAATAATGAAAGAATTTATAGAATTATTAATGACAATCAGCTTGAAGCTTATGATTATAAAAAAGAAAAGATTATATGGGAAACAAAACTTGATAGTAAAATGAACTTTTCTCTGTTAATCCTTAAAGAAGGTGTATACTCAAAAGAAGTATTTAAGAAGGTTTGGAAAAATTAACAAATAAATATAAAAATATCATTATGTAGTAATAAATGTAAAGTGGCAAAAGAGAACTTATCAAAAATAGATAAAGAGCTAGAAAAACTAGATAAGAAAAGAGCAAAGCTATTTGAGACATATGATGATGAGATAAAAACTAAGGAAGAGTTTAAAGTAAGAAAAGATGAGCTAATGCAAATAGTTAAAGTTTTAGAAGAAGAGAAAGTCCACTATTAGTAACACTTTCAGATAATGTTAATGAGGAATTACTATATAAAATAATTAAAAGTATTTAGGGAACTTCAGTAAGGTTTTTACTGAAAGCTCAATAAGAGAATAACAAAAGAAGTTATTAGATATGATAATTTCTGGAATAACTATCAGTGAGCTAAGAGAAATGACTCAATTAGGATTAAATTAGATGATAACTTAATAAGCTATTTAAGTAATAGAGAAGGAGTATCAATGAAGGGTACTCCTTCTTTATTTAAGCTAAGAAATATTGGAAGAAGCACATTGAATTTAGATATTGCTATATAAAATATAATTTATAATATATTAAAATGTAAAGTATAGGTATAAGAAGGGTAAAAAAGAAATGAAATATTTAATGTTGGATACCAATATATATAGATAATTATAATTGCTTTATAGTAGAAGAAATTTAGTATATAGTAGTTAAGGCAATGCAAAGGACTATATAAAAAAGATCATTTCATTATGGAGGAAAGATGACGATAATGATTCGAGAGCAGATGAAATTATTATTAAATCTTTAATTAATATAAAAAGTTTAATTGATATGAGTAATGAAGATTATATATTTAATTTAAAGAAATCCAACATATTTTTCAGTTAATAAAAGCCTAAATAAGAATGTGCTACATGAACATAATCTATCTAGTATACAAGAACAAGGAGTGAGTGATAATGTTAAGTATAGTACGTTATTTACCAATACATTATTACAAGGGGTCAAGGCTAAGATAGAAGAAGTAGGTTTAGATGAAGAACTAGAAGCATAGACAGAATATGAAAGAAAATTAGAAAGTCAAGAAAGGTATGAGTTATAAGATGATTATGAAAGGGAATCTGTTAGGCTATCGTCACTTTCTATAAATTACGAAGAGATTATATCAGAGTTAAATGATATAGCTAATTTTATGGAATTTATAGGAGAAATAACAGAAGAAATAAAAAGCGGATGTAAAAATTATGGGAAGTTTGGAGATGAAATTAAATTTGATGATTTCTTTTCAATTACTAATACTTTGCTTACATTTAGCGATGGATTAAAGAATAAATACAATTTTGATCTTACGTCAATATCTTGGCCACAAAAAGTCAAACTTGGAAAATGCCGGGATATGTAAACAGATTGTTTTGCTAAAGAACATATGTATATGTAGAAAATTGATGAAAGTATAAGTGACCAAGACAAAATATGATAGATTATTATAGGGATAAAAAATTAAATGAATTTTATTAAAAAATAATAAGAATCTGATTTCTATATTAAATGGAAGTCAGCTAGTTTGATGGCTTACAAAAGACTTGAGTTGTAAATTTACTTATGAAAAAAGTATGATAAATCTTAATGATAAGTAGTGTATTTTATTTGTAATAAAACAAATATCTATATTTAGTCAAAATACCAAAAGTTTAGAGTGAGTTATTGTAAAAATTACAATAATTATAATATAATAATATAAATAACAAAATAGGAGAGGATAAATATATGAGAAAAAAGTTTATGCTATGGATAATTGCAATGCTTATAATCATTGTTGGTGGAGTTTTTTATAAATTAAATTCTTTAGGAAACAATGATGAGAATATTTCAAATGAAATAGTGCTTGATGAAAAACAGGATGACATAATTAATATTAAAGATGTAACAGCAGATATTAAAGATAAGATTGTAACAATACAAGGAACAATAATTAATATTGAAGAGCATAAAAATGGACATTTGTTTTTAACTGTTAAGGATGATACAGGAGAAATCTTAGTTCCGTTATTTGTAAATAATGAAATAAATTTCGAAAAAATTCAACTAAACAATAAGTATCAATTTAAAGGAAAGGTTGATATTTTTAATGAAAAATTAGAAGTTATTCCAGAGCAGGATAGTGATGTAAATTTAATTGTTTCAAAAGGAGAAGAGATAACACCGGAAAGTGTAGGAAAAAATATAACAATAGATTGTGTAATTTTATCTACATATAAACATCCGAATGGACATACTTTTTTAACTGTAAAAACAAGCGCTAACCAAGAGATGCAAGTGCCAATCTTTAATAACATAGGATATGATGGAGACAAGCTAAAGGCTGGAGATATTTTAAGAGTTACTGGTAAAGTAGAAGAATATAAAGGAGAATTAGAAGTTATTCCCAACAATAATTCTGATATTATAATGTGTGAAAGTGGAGAAGAAAAAACATTAGAGTTAAAACCATTAGATTATATTAATGAAGATAATAGGGGAGAAACTATTCAAGTTAGAGGGGATGTAAGTGACTTAAGAGAAAAAGATGGACATCTATACTTTTATTTAAATGATGGAAATATTAAAAAAGAGTGTGTACTGTATAAAGCAGATGGAGATATTTTAGAAGGAAAAAGAATTAGAATTAAACATGCATCAGAAGCAAAGTTTCCTATACGAGTTTCAGGTACAGTTAATATATATAAGAATAAATTAAGATTAGTTGTGGATAAGGTGTACAATGAATATTAAAATTAGTATTCCTATTATTATAACTCTTATAATTACAACTTGTTCAATAATTGTTATTCCTACTAATTTCTATTTAATTGGATGCTTATTAACAACTACTTATTTTATTTTTGAATATAAAGATAGAAGACAAGATATAAAATTAAACAATTTAGAGTATGTTGCAAGTGTTATTGCTATTGCAATATTAATATTTAGTAACTTTAATATTAAGTTAGGTTTAATACCAATTTTATCTTTAATAGTAGTAAGAATTATTTTTACAAATATAAAGGGGAAGGATAACGCTGAGCTGAATAGTATTACTATCAATGCAAGCAATAAAATATATTGTGATTTAAATTATAATAAAAATGAAATTATTGATTTAAGTGAGTGTGAATTAGTTAATGTAGGACAAAGTGTTATGCCTTTAGAAAAACTTATAGAAAATAATAATTATAAATTATTATTTGATAAAAAAGTAAGTGAAGAAACAAAATTATTAAGAATAATAGACAAAAGAATTAATAGAATTTTATGTGATATTAGTGATGTATACAAATATATAAAGAACATAGATAATGAAAATTGTGAAAAGTTAGAAAAGATAAAGTCTGAAATTAAAGATATACAAGATGAACTAGAGTATATGGAAGCAGATAGAATAAAATTATTAGCCAAAAAAATTAGTGAAATTTCTACAATCAAAAACTTAGATGATAAAAAATTAGAAATTAAAAGTTGTGCATTTAACCTGATTAATACATCATCAGAAATAAAGATTTTATATATTAATAGTGAAAATATTATGCAAAGTCTTGAATATATAAAGTCTAATATATATGGTCAAGATGTGAATGTATCGAGTGAAAATAAAGCATATCTTGAATTTGTTAAAGAGATAGTTGAGAGATTAGATAATACAATGGTAATTCTAAGCGAAGAAATAAAGGATAATAATAGACTGAATAAATTATCATTAGAAAATTATGAGGGATTTATTAAGCAAACAAATAAAAATATTAATACTTTAATTGATAGTTTTTCTTCTAATATTGAAAAAATAAATGAGAGGTTAGTTGATAGTCCAGAAAGTATTTTAGAAGCATTAAAGTATTTTGATGTAAATATATCAAGAAATATTGATAAAGCAATAAATGCGATGCATATAAATATTGATAAATTAAGTAATATAAATGCCAAAAACGACTTGAAGGATATTTTAGAAGACTATTTTGAGGAAAACTCTATATTGGATAAAAGGTTAGAGATAATTGAAAGATTTGTTAATGGAATTAATGTTTCAAATAAGGAAATAGAATCTATTAGCTACTTTAAAAACAAATTGTCTGATAAAGGATATGAGTATATTTCCTTAGCTGAATACTTATATTCACTATTAGGTGAAGGAAATAATGGTATAAGTGATTACTCACCAGTTTACATTATGTATTCTAAATTTTTAGAATATGAACTATCATCAATTATTAGTATAAATACAGATAAAAATACTACATTAAATCACTTGTTGGTTCATATGTCAAAGATTCCGTCATGGTATGGATTTGTGGAAGATTTCAAAAAAAGAAACATAAGACAATTAAGAAATAAAGCAGCTCATGGTAGTTCAATAGAGATAACTTTAAATAATGTTATAGATATAAGAAAGTTTTTATTTTATAAGAATTCATATTCTCAATTAAGTTGGATAGAGTTTATAGCTGAAAAAAGTAAAAAATAATTTTAAAGTGTAGCAGAGCAATTAGATGATAGTCCAGAAAGTGTAATACTTGAATCTGTTATTGAAGGTATGGCTGAATATTATTCAAAGAATTTAGCAAGAGAAACGATGAAAGGATTAAAAGAGAATGCTTACAAGTGTAAGCATACAGGTGGATTAGCTCCTTTAGGATATGATGTTAATTCAGATAAAAGATATGTTATTAATGAAAGAGAGGCTGAAAGCGTAAGATTAATTTTTGACATGTATATTTCTGGATATACTCAAAGTGAAATGGTAAACGAATTGAATGCTAGAGGTTTTAAAACTAAAGTTGGTGCAATATTTAGAGCTAATAGTATTCATAGTGTCTTGACTAATGAAAAGTATACAGGTGTATATATTTATAATAAAAGTGCTAAAAAAGATGCTTTTGGTAAAAGAAATAGTCACTTATATAAAGATGAAAGTGAAATTATAAGAATTGAAGGAGGAATGCCACAGATAATTTCAAAGGAGATTTTTGCACAGGCACAGGAGGTATTAAAAGCAAGAAAAAGAGCTCCAGGAACTAATAAAGCTAAAGAAAATTATTTACTTGCAGGAGTAATACGTTGTGGATGCTGTGGAAAACATTATCAAGGAAATAGGAGAAATGCTAAAAATAAACCGATGTATGTTTCTTATAGATGTTCATATAGAAGAGCTACTAGTTCAAAGATATGTGATAATAAAGAGATAAGAAAAGAATACATTGAAGAGTATGTATTATCAGAGCTAGAAAGAAAAGTCTTTAATGATAAAGCTATTTCATATTTAGTTGAAGGTATTAATAGAAATCTTCAAAAACAAAATAAAGTTGATGATGAAAAAAGAGAAGTTATTATTAAAGAGCTTAAAGAAATAGATACTCAAATAAGTAACATTGTAACAGCTATAGCAAGTGGATTCATGCAAGAGGAATTAAAATAAAGATGGACGAGCTAAAGAATAAAAAATCAGACTTAGAATATAAGATGATTCAATTAGAATCAAAAGATATGACCCACATAATAACAGAAGAGGATGTAAGAAGTTTATTAAATAACTTTAGTGGTTATGTGATAAGCAGAAACATTCCAGAATGCAAAAAGTTTATACAGGATTTTGTAAAGGAAGTTATTGTTTATAAGGAACACATTGAAGTAATATTCAATGTGTCTTTTTCTTTGTTTAAAGATAGTGGAGGAATTGAAGTTAAAAGCAGTATTAAAAGGTATAACTTATATGAAAGATACAGTCAAAGTTTTTATATAAAGGTATCATAGAGATACATGAATTATAGAGTAACAGTATTTTAAAAAATTGCAGTGTGAGTGAATGGTTGGTATAATTTAGTAGAGAATATACGGGATATGAGGAGGGTGATTATGAAATTAATTAAATATACATTTAAAAATAATTGTTATTTTTGTGGATGTTCTTTAAAAGAATATGTAGAAAATATTCCAAAAGAATATATGGATTATGATGTTCAAAGAAGTATTGTACCAAATGTTTATTTAGATAGACTTATTGATACTGTAAGAGAAAACGGTAATATTCCTACGATTACGTTGATAACAGATACAATAGATATAAATCAAAATGATGTTAGTGTAATAGAATTTAGAATTTTAGATGGTTTGCAAAGAACTTATAGAATAAAGTCTATATGGGAAAGTATAAAATTATTCAAACGAGTTGAAGATAAGGAAGAGATAACAAAATTATCAAGAATACAATTATCAAATAAATATAGAGCAGAATTAAAAAGAATTAATTCTGATGTAAGAGTATTAGAAGCGATAATAAATGAATATAAAGCTAAAGGTAATATAGATAAATTTGTTAAGTACTTTAAAGATAATATACAATGGTTTGAAGTTTGGGTTGGTTTAAGTCCAAGTGAAGAAATAGAAAAAATGCTAATTTTAAATGCAGGGCATAAAGCTATGACACCTAGACATCAGTTAGAGTTACTTTATTTAAATGTATTACCATGTTTAAATAAAGTATGTAAAGAAGAAAATATGAAAGAAATAATACGAGAAAAGCAAAAAAGTGATACTTTGTATAGTAAAGAACGTGTTTTGGGTGAATATTATTTTTCACATTTAATTTCTGCGACACTTTCATTTGAGAATTGTAAACCAATGACTACTAACACTGATTTAATCAAGAAACAACAAGAAGATAATAATGAGAAAGGTTTAATTATAGACTACAAGTATTCACTATTAGAAGCCGTGTTAAAATTTTTAATTAGGTTAGATAAAAAGCTAGATTCAGTATATCATGAGCGTGGAGTAAAGTGGATATCAAGAGAAACTGTTATAGTAGGAATTTTTGCAGCATTGGGTAAATATTCTAAAGAGAAATATGGTTATTTAAATGATTTTGTGTTTAATGAATTCCTTGATGTATTAGATTTAAAAGAAGATTTATTGAATTTAGATATATATGATGTAGCTAAAGATTCTAATATGAAAATTGGTAAAATTAATATAGGCAATATTAGCAAAAAAGCAGTAATGAATGCTATTTATGATTCTATGGAGAATAATAAACAAATTGATTGGGAATTTTATTTTAAAGGGGATAAATCATGAGTAGTAAAAAAATAATAATTGATAAGCTAATTAATATAATGGATTATATCTATAATGAAGACGAAATTGAGAAATATGAAGGGCTAGATTTGCTAGTTATTGAACTGAGGGAAATCGTAGATAACATAAAAGATAATGATAATTCAAAGATAGAAGATTATATGAATATTATTAGGGATATTAAAAATAGGCAACTTAGTTACTTAAATAGAGTTATAGATAATATATATATTATAAGTGTTATTATATTTAAGTTATTAACTACTATAGAACAAGAAGGACTTGAAGAAGATAGAGAGTGTGATGAGTTTAAAATAATTAGTATCCCTAAAAATCCTAATCTAAGTAATTGTTATTTTATTGATGAAGAAGATTTTAATACATCAATGCTATATTGTAATTTGGAGGATATATCTAATTTTGAAAAGTTTATTAATATAAATAATAATTATTATTTATATAAATTATTAATTTCATTAATTGAAAAAATTAAATTGGACGAGCCTAATAAGTACATTATATTAGAAAATCAGAAAAATGAAGGGAATATTGCATCCAAAGTTGATTTCTTAAAGATAAATCAAGTATTAGCTGGGAAGATAATTAATAAACCTACTGAATTTAATAATTATATACCTAAAGATATTAAAGTGAAATTCGACAATAATTTTCAGTATAATCAGTTTTCGGAAATAATAGAAATTTTAAATGAGTATAATATACATAAATATCCATTAGATAAGTACTTGAGACTTTATCAAATATTAGAGAATTTTATGTATAAAAGCAAAATATGTGAATTATCAACAAAGATGGATTATAGAATGTTAACAATACGTGATTTTAAAAAGTTAAATGAAACTATATCTAAAAAAGAGTATGAGACATTGAGTGATTTTATAAAAAAAGTTGGTGAATTGACATTTGAGGGGAAAAAATATAAGGATATATTAATGGAAAAATGGAAGAGTACAGGAGTAAAGACATCTCAAGAGGTAAGAGAAAGTATAGAAAGGAGTTTTAATGATTTAGATATAGAGAAGAGTCCAGGTAAAAAGTACGATATTAATACTATAGACAACAATGCTTTAATTAATATTTTTCCTAAATTGATTTATAATATTAGAAATTCAATTGTACATAATAAAATAACTGAATTTCATTTATCATATAGCAATTTAGATAGTGATATTATTTTTATACTAGAAAGATTTATAATTGGCTCACTAGAAAATATGATATATAGGCTAATATTAAATAAAAATTCTGTAGTATGGTACGAACAGTCACAATTATCTTTATATTAATAGGTAGTGGATTTTAAAGGTCATGCTTCGCCTCCACCAAACAAAAACCGTACAGGATTATCTGTGCGGTTTTATCACTTTATGGATATAAATTCATTATAAAAATCTATCTTAGCTTTTAACATTTCTTCAGAATATCCACCATTTCTTGGCGTAACTAATTTGTAT
>JALENK010000025.1 GCA_022767515.1 Clostridium sp. | reverse complement strand
AGCTTGTGAATAATGTGCTTGCTGTAATAGTACAGATTAGTATTTTTGAAATAATAGACTTCATTTTCATAAATTCCACTCCTGTTTCTATATTATTTTTTATTATAGCACAATATATATGTAAATTTAAACTTAATTATTTATTAAGAATATTTAGTTATTGATTTTATTATCATAGTGTAGTATTATAGAGAATGTAATAGATTTATGATAGAGGCGCGGTGTTTAAGAGTATAACTACAGAGTTTAAGCAGACGTTGAAGTAATTAGAAAGGAAAGATCGCCGAAAGATGTAATTTTTGCTTTAAATTACATTTTGGGTATACATATAATATATGTATAACTGTCACAATTTTTTTGTGGGGTGCTATCTAAGTAGAATTATTTACACACAAATGTGTATTTAAGCCTTGGATATGCCCAAGGCTTTTATTATATCTTAAAAAAATTTTTAGGAGGAATTATTGTGGAAAAGAAGTTAAGAGTTGGTGTTTTAGGTGCTACAGGATTTGTAGGACAAAGATTAGTTACTTTATTAGAAAATCATCCATATTTTGATGTAAAGGTACTTGGAGCAAGTGAAAGAAGTGCAGGAAAGAAATATGAGGATGTGGTTGGAGCTAAGTGGAAACTTACAACACCAATCCCTGAATATACTAAATCAATGGTTATAAGAAACTTACATGATATTGATTCAATTAAGGATGATGTTGATTTTGTATTTTGTGCAGTAGATATGAAGAAGGAAGAAATTCAAAAGATAGAAGAAGATTATGCTAAAGCAGAAGTGCCAGTAGTTTCTAATAACTCAGCACACAGAATGACAAAGGATGTTCCTGTTATTATTCCAGAAATTAATTCTGCTCATTTAGAAATAATTGAAGCTCAAAAGAAGAGACTTGGAACTAAGAAAGGATTTATTGCAACAAAACCAAATTGTTCAATTCAATGTTATGTTCCACAATTAACAGCATTATTAGAATATAAACCAACAAAGGTTTTAGTTTGTACATATCAAGCAATTTCAGGTGCAGGAAAGACATTTAAGGATTGGCCAGAAATGAATGATAATATAATTCCATTCATAGGTGGAGAAGAAACTAAGAGTGAAGTTGAACCATTAAAGGTTTGGGGAAAAGTTGAAGGGGACGAAATAAAGCTTGCTGATGATGTTGTGATAACATCTCAATGCTTAAGAGTTCCAGTATCAGATGGACATTTTGCAGCAGTATTCGTATCATTTGATAAGAAACCGACTAAAGAACAAATATTAGAGAAGTGGGCTAATTATAAGACTGTTCCACAAGAATTAGGATTACCATTAGCACCAAAGCAATTTATAACTTATTTTGAAGAAGAAAATAGACCACAAACTAAGCTTGACAGAGATATCGAAAAAGGTATGGGAATAAGTGCTGGTAGATTAAGAGAAGATACTATTTTTGATTATAAGTTTGTTGGATTAGCACATAATACATTAAGAGGAGCTGCTGGTGGTGCTGTACTTATGGCAGAACTTCTTTATAAAAAAGGATATCTATATTAATAAGCAAATATTGACTTAATTACTCTAAAGAGTTAAAATACTTGTATTATAAAAATTATTAAAAATATTTAAATTTTAAGGGGGCACCGAAATTGGGTAGAGTGTATAATTTTTCAGCAGGACCAGCTGTTTTACCTGAAGAAGTATTAAAAGAAGCAGCAGCAGAAATGTTAGATTACAATGGAACAGGAATGTCAGTAATGGAAATGAGTCATAGATCTAAGGCATTCGAAGAAATCATTGAAACTGCAGAAGCTGACTTAAGAGACTTATTAAAAATTCCAGATAATTATAAAGTTTTATTTTTACAAGGTGGAGCATCTCAACAATTTGCTATGATACCAATGAATTTAATGAAAAATAAGGTAGCTGATTACATAATTACAGGTCAATGGGCTAAGAAAGCTTATAAAGAAGCTTGTAAGTATGGTAAGGCAAATGTAATTGCATCATCAGAAGATAAGACTTTCTCATATATTCCAGATTGTAGTGATCTACCAATATCAGAAGATGCTGATTATGTATATATTTGTCATAATAATACAATTTACGGAACAACTTTCAAGACTGAACCAAATACAAAGGGTAAGATTTTAGTTGCAGATATGTCATCTGATATTCTTTCTCAACCAGTAGATGTTTCTAAATATGGAATGATTTACTTTGGAGTTCAAAAGAATGTTGGACCAGCTGGTGTTGTTGTATGTATCATTCGTGAGGATTTAATTACAGAGGATGTTTTAGAAGGTACACCAACTATGCTAACATATAAGACACATGCAGATGCTAAGTCATTATATAATACACCTCCAGCTTATGGAATATACATTTGTGGTAAAGTGTTTAAGTGGCTTAAGGCTCAAGGTGGACTTGAAGCAATGAAAGAAAAGAATGAAAAGAAGGCAGCAATCCTTTATGATTTCTTAGATCAAAGTAGTCTTTTCAAAGGAACTGTTGTTAAAGAAGACAGATCATTAATGAACGTACCATTTGTGACTGGTAATGCAGATTTAGATGCTAAATTTGTTAAGGAAGCAGCTGCAGCAGGATTTGTAAACATTAAGGGTCACAGAACTGTTGGAGGAATGAGAGCTAGTATTTATAATGCAATGCCAATCGAAGGTGTTGAAAAATTAGTTGCTTTCATGAAAAAATTCGAAGAAGAAAACAAATAATATAAGTTTTATATAAGGTGTGGCTTTTGTTAAGGCCACACCTTTTCTTTACAAAATAATTTTTAAAATATATAATATAAATATTATTAATTAAAAGGAGATTTTGCATGCTTATTGATGAATTAAAACAAAAAAATCTTGAAGAAAAAGATAAGACCATCAAAGTTGAATCTGTTTGTATTAAAGGGTTTCTTATTGTATTTCCACTGGTTGTTATTGGGATTGTAGCATATATATTAATAAAAGGTGGAGCTAATGCTATGATTGAGGCACCATGGACAACATACTTTTTAATAATGTTAGTTTTTGCTATTGGTTTTGCTATTCATGAGGGAATACATTTTATTACATTATTAGCCTTTAGCGAAAAGGGTAAGAAAAGTGTATATTATGGTTTTGATCCAGATTATCTTAAGCCTTATATTAAAACTAATGAGGCAATTACGATTAGTCAGTATAGAATACTTAAGGTATTACCATTAATAATAACAGCAATTATACCATATATAATATCTTATTTTATTGGAAGCTTTATACTTGGATGTGCAAGTATGTTACTTCTTGGTATGTGTGGAGTAGATATTTTACTTTTATTAAGGACTATAGGCGAAAAAGGAAATAGTTATTGTACTTTTGATGAATATTGTTATGGAATGAAGGTTTATAAGGTTAATAAGTAATTGTAAATTCAGCATTTTCTATCCAAGTATGATTAGAGAAATTTCTTCCTTTAATTAAAACTTTGTCATTATATACTTTTATATAGTAGCCTTCACTACCATAGATATAAGGTTTACTATCAGTAGATAAATAGGAAACAGAAGATGTGTTTAAGAAATTACATACATTTTTATAATAAGTGTTATGTGAACCTAATTTCCAATGAGTGTGCCCAGTGAAAACTATTGCTTGAGGATATTCCATAAGCAAGTTTTTTAACTGGGCATCTTGTTTTACACCATTCCAGCCTTGATTACCTATAGAGCCAGATACAGTATTTTTTAGTGGTTGATGAATAAATATGAATATTGGTTTATTTAAAGAACTATTTATTGAAAGTGTTTTTTCAAGCCATAGTAATTGAGTCATACTTAGTGATGCAAAATTATCTATAGGATACTCTTCAGAACCTAAAAATATAAAATGATAATCCTTAATCCATTTATCATAGTAAACATTTGGAGTATTAGTATTAGTTAAAAAGTTTGAAATAGTTTCGTTACTAGATAATGAAGAAGAATTGAAAAATTCATGATTTCCAATAGCATAATAAATTGGTGGTAAATTTTTTTGATTAGTGATTAAATTATTTAATAAATCATAAGATTCTTTTGAACAATAATCAACAGCATCTCCATTTATAAAAATACCTGAACTATTCTTAGAATTATTTTTTATATCTGATAAAGCTATATTAAGATTGAAACTATTTTTAGGAATGTCAGTTGATATATGGGTGTCTGATAATACTTGAAATTCCATTATTGGCTTAGGAACATAAGAAACTGAGTTAAAACAAGTAAAGCATAATAAAGCAAGAGAACTTAATAGTAAGAATAATTTTTTTTTCATAATAATAATCACTCCTGACAAGATATACAATTATTATTTACAAAAAAACTATTTATATGCAAAAAAACAGCTATTTTTTAGCTGTTTTCTTTTTCTTTATTGAATATCCAAAAGAGCCAAGTGGTTTTGAATTAATTCCATAATATTCACCATGAGAGTAGCATATAAGATTTGCCTTATTAAATTGAATTTTACCTTTTTCATCAATAAGATTTTCGTCTACCTTTATATTTACCACCTCAAGTAAAAATAAGTCGTGAGTGCCAAGTGGGGTTATGGACTTTACCTTACATTCTAATGCAACTGGTGATTTAGTTAATGATGGGGTGGATATTGCAACACCTTTATTTAATTGGAGACCAAAATGTTTTATTTTATCTACCTTAGTACCAGATTTTACACCACAAAAATCAACGATTTTAACCATATCTCTAGATGGAAGATTAATAACACATTCCATGCTTTCACTTATATATTTATGAGAAAGTCTTTCGGGTCTTACACCTATTGCAAGTATTGGTGGCTTGGTACAAACAGTTGATATCCAAGCAACAGTAAATACGTTTACTTTATTCTCAGAATTTTTTGATGTTATTAAGACAACAGGAGTGGGGTTTAGCATTACACTACCTTTAAAATTAAGTTTATTCAAATTAATCGCTCCCTTCGTATAAGTATTATATCATAAAAAAGGAGTAAGATATATCTTACTCCTTTGGATAATTATCTTCTGCGTCTTACTTTTTTATTTGAACTACTCTTTATTAATTTAGTAATAAATACGATTAATAAAATAATGATTAACATTATAGCTACAACAGCAGCATATGCAAAAATATTATCTTTTAATATTTGAGATGTTGTAAGAGATATTTGACCTTTTATATCTGTATTAGAATCTAAGACAGTTAGTTTTAAAGTCACCTCGTTGTTATTAGCGACATCCCATGCATTTTTATCAATATCATCAAGAGATATCTTAGCATTTGCTTTATTTGTTTCTGTATCGTAAATAGTAGCATCCTCACTCAAGGTTACAGGAACGGAAATTGTTTTTGTTGGTCCAAAGAACTTAAATAATTTATATGAAAGCTCAACAGTAGAAACTTCAGTTCCAGCAGATTTAAATGGAATCTTTTGCGCTTGATAGCTATAGTTCATCATAGAATTCAAATCTTCAAATCTTTTATTGTTATCATTTCTATCACATTTTAAAACTACCCCAATAAGTTTTCTTCCATCACGCTCATATACTCCAGCAAAGCATGTTCCAGCTTGATTTGTAACACCAGTTTTTCCACCTATATTACCATTTTTATTGAGTTCAGTGTTTCTATTTTCAAGTTTTATTCTTGTATCACCAGGTAAAACTACATTAGCTTCGCTTAACTGCATAGTTTCTTTAATCCATTGATTGTCATATGCATGTTTTGTTATGATTGCTAATTCATATGCAGTAGAATAGTTAACATCATTTCCGTTAACAGGTAATCCATTAGGATTAGAGAAATGAGTATTTTTTAAACCATATTCAGTGGCTTTTTTATTCATTAATTCAATAAAAGTATTGCTATTTCCAGAAACAGCATCTGCAATCATATAAGCACTGTCATTTGCTGAGAATAAAAGTAATTCCTTCATAACTGTATCAGCAGACAAAGTATCACCAATTTTCATCGATTTACCATAAGGTGCCATCTGTTCGCTATCCATTGTATAAGGTGGTTGTGCTTTTGCAGATTCAGTATAGGTTATGGTATCTTCTTTAGATTTGTTTTCTGCAAAAAGAATAGCAGTCATAAGTTTAGTTGTGCTTGCAAGAAACATTTTGTTATTTGCATTTTTTTCATAAATTATTTCGCCTGTATCATAATCAAGTACAATAGCAGCTTCTGAAACAATTTCAGGTTGTGCTTCTGCAGCTGATGTATCCATAAAGGATGGTACAAACATATTAATAACTAATGTCAAAGAAAAAATTTTTAATGAAAGTTTTTTTAACACGATTAGACCCCATTTCTATGTAATTATATAAACACTATAAGTATAGCATTTATAATTTTTAATAACAATAATTAAAGTTTTAAAAAATATAAAAAAATCCAGACATCTTAGGGGAGGATGTCTGGAAAACATTTTAGGGGGATAAAATGTTAATAGGGGTAAATAATATTTATTTACTTTACAATAGTTATTATATGCAATAAATATGACAATTATGTGTCATTATTTATTTTTTTTTATTCTGGGAATATTTATCAATAATATATTTTTTTGCATTCATTTCAAAGGTATTGTCTAAAGGTTTTAATTCAAAATTTTCATATTTTTTATCAAGAGCTATTTTTAATAATCTGTCAGCAAGCTCTGGATTCTTTGAAAGAAGTGAGCCATGAAAATAAGTACAATAGGTGTTTTTATAAATACAGCCTTCATATCCATCTTCACCATTATTTCCGTAACCATAAATACATTTTCCGAGTGGTTTTAAACCATTTGTATAAGTTCTTCCAGAATGGTTTTCAAATCCAACGTAAGTTTCATTGAATTCTTCATTATATATGATAGTGTTTCCAATGAATCTATTTTGACCACCTTCAGTGTAGATATTTAAAATGTTTAGTCCTTCAATAGTTTCACCTGTTGGAGCTTTATAATATTTTCCTAGTAATTGATATCCACCACAGATTGCTATTGTAACACCACCATTTTCTATATAAGAGGTTAGTGCTGTTTTTTTATTGTTTTTTAAATCATCTGATACGATTGATTGTTCGTAATCTTGACCACCACCTAAAAATACAATGTCATAGTTATTTTCATCAAAAGTATCATTTAAGGAAACATTAATTACGTTAACATTAACACCCATTCTTTCAGCTCTGTTTTTTAATATTAATATATTTCCAACATCGCCATAGACATTTAATAAATCAGGATAAAGGTGACATATATTTAATTCCATAATTCTCCTCCTAAATTACCAAAGTTTTTTGATATAACCTTTTGAAAATAAGTATTTTCTATAGTTAATCATTGCAGTATATGTTGCAAGTACATATATTTTATTTAATTTAGATTGTTTTATTTTATCAGTAAGTATAGCATAGTCTTCTTCAATTATAAAAGAATTACTATCAAGTCCTGCAGTTTGTAATCTAACAGCCATATCATATCTTCTTATACCAGATATGAATATATCATTTATTTTTAAATGAGCTAGCTTTTCGAAGTCTACATCCCATATCCATGAAACATCCTGACCGTCAGCATAATTATCATTTAAAAAGAAGGCAATAGAAAAATCATCCTTTTGCAGATTTATAGTGTCAATTGCTTGATTATATCCAGCAGGATTTTTTACAAGTATTATTTTTAGTATTTTATCATCAATTTTTATTTCTTCTTGTCTTCCAAAGCTAGAATCTTGACTATTTAAAGATTCAGCGATTATTTCATGAGCAACACCTAATTCAGAAGTTATAGAATAAGCACAAAGTCCGTTATAAATATTATAAGTACCAGACTGACTGATAGTTAATTGATTGTTGTTTATTGATACAGTGCTAAAATCAGGATCTAAATCTATAATTTTATCAACAGAATATTTTAATGAAGGTCGTCTGTATCCACAATTTGGACAATAATAATCCCCTAAGTGGTTATAAGTAATGAAATTATATTCGTATTGAGACTTACATAATTTGCAGAATTTAGCATCGGCATTTACATCAATTTTTGTATTATTGTTTATGTTACAGTTAAATCCATAATAAAGTATTTTATTTTTTATAGGTAACTTACCAAATAGTGAATCATCACCATTTAAAATGAGCTTAGCTTTTGGAACTTTTATAACTCCCTCTAATATTTTATCAAGAGTGGTATATACTTCTCCATATCTATCTAGCTGGTCTCTGAATAAATTAGTTATAGTAATTATTTCAGGAGAAATAAAGTCTGTAACAAATTTAAGATTTGCTTCATCTACTTCGATTACTGCATAACCACCATTAGCTTTTTTATTAAAGAATTTGTAATTATCTATAAAGCAAGAAACTATTCCTCTATAGAGATTAGCACCAGTATTATTAGTTATTACATTTGTATTTGTTTTTTTTAGTATATTAGTAATCATACTAGTAGTTGTTGTTTTACCATTTGTACCAGTAACTAAAATAACTTTATAACCATCTGAAACCTTTTTTAATATGTTTTTATCAAATTTTAATGCTACAGTACCCGGGAATGTGCTTCCACCTTTAAGTATGTGCTTTGATAAAAATAAAGTTAATTTTCCCATAAATATACTAAAGTTAGATTTTATACTAATAGTAATCACTCCTTATGTATATAATTATGTACTTTAGTATAGCACAAATGTAATGAAAATGAAAAATAAATATAGTAGATTTTACAACTGATTAATGATAAAATAGAATAAGTTTAGTATAATAAAAAACTTTTAGTAGGAGGAACTATGATTAACAAAGAAGAAAAGTCTATGTTTGAAGGGGAAAAGATGAGTTTTGTCATCATTGGAACTACATTACTACTTTCATTTATAATAATGTATTTTTGTAAAGCAGTTACTTCAAATTCCGATAATGGTGTTGATATTTCCAATTTAAAAGTGGCACAAAATAAAGCAGAAGAATACTATTTTGAAAGGCAATATGAAAAAGCTATAGCAGAGTATATAAAACAAGGAGAAGGTCAAGAATGGCCTATAAATAAAGTAAAAATAGCAGAAATATATTCTGTAATGGGGGAAACAGAGAAGTCTAATAATTTATTAGAAGAGAGTGTTATTAATAGATATACTTTAATTGATAGTAATAAAATGGATGATTATGCTAAAGATGACCAGGAATTAACTAATGCGGTGTTATTTACTTTTTTTGAAAATGGTGAATACCAAAAAGCATTAGAGTATGGGGAATTATTTTTAAAGGAAGACAAAACAAATAGTAAATTGCAAAGAACAATGCTTGCTATATATATGGCTAATGGTAAAAAAGATCAAGCAAAGGAAATGGTTGAAAATTATAATTTAGACAAAAGTTCTTCGTATGATTTAGCAACATATGCAAGAATGTATATGTTAATAGATGAATGGGATAAAGGATTCGAATACTTAAAAGAGGCTTGGGAATTAAATAAAGATGAGATTAAAGTTTTTGATGTAATACAGCAGATTACAGCATACGAAAATATAGATGTAGTTAAAAAAATAAAGAAACTTGAAAAAGATAATCCAAATGAACTTTGTTATAAAGTATGGCTTACAAAGTATTATTCTATGTCGAAAAATACAGTGGAAGAGGCAAAAAAGTATTTAGAGGAGTTAAAAGGAAAAGATATTGGTCAGGTAGCTTTTAAAACAGTTGAAGCTAGGATATATCAATATTTAGGTCAGGATATAGAAGCAAAAAAAATAATAGAAGGTCTTATAAATAATGAGGAAAATTCGTACATAGGCTTTAATGCAGCGGCATGGTATTATGAGGAAGAAGGAGATATTAATAAGGCAATTGAATATTGCAGTAAGAGTATAGCACTTAATAGAGAGTATGCAGATAATTACATATTTTTAACTTTAGATATCTTTGGCAATGATAAAAATAAGGATAAAGAAAAGGTCGAACCATATATTAGAGTTGGTTTAGAAAAAGAGCCATTTAATTATAGTATGTTAATAAAAATTGCAGATTATTATGCAAATGAAGTAAAAAATACAGAACAAGCATCTAATTATTATAGTAAGGCAAGTATTCTAAAACCAGATGAACCTGAAATATATTATGAAATGGCAAAATTAGATTTTAATGAAAAAGAATATATGGAAGCTGCAGAAAAATTAAAAAAGAGTATAGAATTAAATGATTCCTCTGTTGCATATCACAGGGCTCTTGGTACAGTTTATTATTATTTAGAAGAGAAGGAAGATACAATTAAAGAGATTAGAAAGGCATATGCACTTGATGAGAATGATATAAAAACTTTAAATAATGCTGGATGTTATTATATGACATTTGAATCTAGTATTGGTAGAGCAGTTATAAATTTTGATGCGGCTTATGAAGGGTTAACAAATAAGATAGATAAAGAAACAAGGACGATAATTAATGACAATCATGAAAAAGCCCAATTTGTATATGACCAATATACAAATTATAATGGCTCTAAAATAACTATGCCTAAATTTGAATTATTTTATTAAATTTTTATTTTAGAAGAGTGATAATTATGAGAAAAAGAGGATTAATACGTACAATTTTATTCGTTATAATAGTTGGAATTGTAGGATTTTTATATTATAAAAACTTTCAAACTGAAAAAGAAGGATTGATAGTAAAAAAGTGGGAGAATTTTTACAATGAAAATAATATAAAATTATATTATCAAGATATTGGCGAATCAAAAAATGAAGAGATAAAAAAATTAATTAAAACTTTTAAGATTGATGAAATAGTTTCTAAAGAAAAAACAGAAATAGATAAGGTTAATAAAACTGTACAAATATTAAATACTATTGTAGATTATGATAATGTTGCAGATTTAAATTTGAGTAGTGGCTATAAGATATTAGAAAAAATTGGAGATAGAAAAAAGGTTTCCTTTAAAGATATGGCTATAATCGAAAGAGACTTAATAGTTTCAGCAGGATTTAATGCACGAGTTGGTGAATTTAGAAAGAAAAATTGTCAGTTTGAATCAAATCCTAGTTATTATGTTGTAGAATATTATAGTCTAGAGCAGAAAAAATGGATTATGATTGATTTTAAAAATAGTGTTTATATAAAGGATGATAAGGAATGTTTTTCTTCAGTTGAATTAATAGATAAAGGTATTAATGAGAATTTAATTGTAGGAAATGTAGAGGCAAAAGAATATGTAAAGGAAATGAATAAATATTTATATTCATATACTATAGATATTGATAATACAATAAACAAAAAGAAGAGTAATACAGTAATTACTTATTTGAAGGATGAAAATCAAGCAGAATTGAAAAAATCTACAGGATATATTGAGCCAACAATTTATACAGAGAGTGCAGATATGTTTTTAAGAGAGCCAGGAGGAGAAGTTAAAAATAAAGATTCAAAAGCATACCTTTTATTTATGAAAGATGTATCTGAGGAAAATAGAGATAAGCAAAACTTTGTTGTTGCAGCATTTAGAGATAGTAGTGTAATAAAAGAGTATTATTTAAAAATTAATAATGCTGATTTTATAAAAGTAGATAATATTTTTTATAATATTGAAATTAAAGGAGGCGAAAATAAAATAGAATTATCATTGGATGGTAAGGATATTATAAGTACTGTTGTTATAAATAATACAATTAAATAAAGAGGAGTAGGCAAAATGGATTTTATATTTATTTTAAAAGCAATTGTTATGGGAGTTGTTGAAGGTTTGACTGAGTTTGTTCCAGTATCTTCAACAGGTCATATGATTCTAATTGGTAGTTTAATTGATTTTTCAGGTGATTTTGCTAAGATGTTTGAAGTTGTAGTACAGTTAGGTGCAATTTTAGCAGTAGTAGTATTGTATTGGAAAAAGATTAAGACAAGTGTAGTTGAATTTTTTAAGTATATTTTTTCAAAGGGTAAAGAAGGTAAAACAGGATTTAAGTTTGGTATGAATGTAATAATAGGTTGTATACCAATGGGAATAGTTGGGGTTATCTTCTATAGTAAGATAAAAAAGCTATTTGCACCATATTATGTAATAATAGGATTCATAGTTGGAGGTATTTTGCTAATTGTAATTGAAAATATATTTAGAAAAAATAAAAAGGCAGTTAATGATATTGATAAGGTGTCATACAAGCAATCATTAATAGTAGGATGTTTTCAAGTTCTTGCTGTATGGCCTGGTATGTCTAGAAGTGCTTCGACTATAATGGGTGGTTGGATTGCTGGATTATCAACATCAATTGCAGCAGAATTTTCTTTCTTTTTAGCAATACCGGCAATGATAGGATCTTCAGCTAAGGACTTAATGGAATTTGATTATTCAACAATGAATGCTACATATTGGGTAGCCTTAATAATAGGCTTTATTGTTGCATTTTTAGTTTCATTATTCGTTATGGAAGCATTTGTAGCCTTTTTAAAGAAGAGACCAATGAGAATTTTTGCAGTATATAGAGTTCTTATGGGAACAATTTTAGCTATTTTAGTTGGATGTGGAGTAATTGTTTTAACATCAGTTTAAGGGACTAGATTTCTAGTCCTTTTTTTGTGGTAATTATCATTTTTTGTCAAATAATGTTCTTAAAATAAAATTAATATATTATATGGAAAAATTACTTTAATATATTATAAAAATGTGCTATTATAATTATATGATAATGTTTACATAAAGGAAAGGGTATTATTTAATGTAAGCATTTCATAAAGGGTAAAATTGTTTTGGTTAGAGGAGGATTTAGATATGGCACAACAAGTTAAAAAAATAGCTTTATTAACAGGTGGAGGAGATTGTCCTGGGTTAAATGCAGTAATAAGAGCAGTAACAAGAACAGCAATACTTAATTATGGATATGAAGTAATTGGATATAAGTTTGGATATAGAGGCTTATATAACAATGATTTTATTCCTCTAACACTAGAGAGTGTGTCTGGTATTCTTCATAAGGGTGGAACTATTCTTTATAGTTCAAATAAAGATAATTTATTTGATTATCAAGTTGAAGAAAATGGTGTAAAGGTTAAGAAGGACGTTTCAGATGTTGCAGTTGAAAATCTGAAAAAAGAAGGTGTAGATGCATTAGTAGTAATAGGTGGTGATGGAACACTTACATCTGCTAGAGATTTTTCTAGAAAAGGAGTAAATGTAATAGGTGTACCAAAAACTATTGATAATGATTTAGCATCTACAGATGTTACTTTTGGTTTTAATACAGCAATAGATGTTGTAACTGAAGCATTGGATAGGCTTCATACTACAGCAGAGTCACATCATAGAATTATGATATGTGAAGTAATGGGAAGAAATGCTGGATGGATTGCACTGGAATCAGGAATTGCAGGTTCTGCAGACGTAATATTACTTCCAGAAATACCATATGATATTAATAAAATTGTGGAAAAGATTGAAGAGAGAAAGAAGCAAGGCAAACTATTTACAATAATAGTTGCATCTGAAGGAGCTAAACCAAAGGATGGAGAGGTTGTAGTTGCAAAGATTGTAGCAGATAGTCCAGACCCAATAAGACTTGGTGGAATAGGGAACAAGCTTGCTAATGATTTAGAGAAATTAATAAAAGAAAATGAAGTTAGATGTACAGTTCTTGGGCATATTCAAAGAGGAGGTACTACATGTACTTATGATAGAATATTGTCAACTCGTTATGGTGTTGCAGCAGCAGAACTTATACATGAAGGAAAATTTGGACAAATGGTATGTTTAAAGGGAGATACAATATCTTATGATAGTTTAGAAAATGTAATAGGACAGAAGAATAAATTAGTAGATGTTAATGGGGAATTAGTTAATATTGCAAGAAAGATAGGGGTATCTTTTGCAGATTAGTATGAAAATTACCTTGCAATGTGATATAATATAAAGGCGTAAAGTATTTTTATGGTTATTTATGGAGGTTATTATGAAAGCAATTAAAAAATATTTAGAAACAAGAATAGGCACATATAGTTTCTACTTTGAGGATTTAGCTAGTGGATATGTGTATGGATACAATGAAAATGTAGAAATGATTGCAGCAGGATGTATGAAGTTACCTATTGCAGTTTCATTAATAAAAGCTGTTGAAGATAAAAAAACTGATTTTATGACTAAAATTAAGATTGACAGAAAAGATAAAGTGTATGGAACAGGAATTATTCATGAATTTAATGAAAGAGAATATACTGTTTTTGAATTATTAGTTGCAATGCTTATACAAAGTGATAATACAGCAGCTAATAAAATTATAGATATAGTTGGCATAGATCAAATTAATCAAGATATTAAGGATATGGGACTTAAAAATACTCACTTAAACAGAAAAACTTCTGATGAAAGAGTACCAAGAAGTGATGTTGAGAATATTACTACAGCAAGTGATATGTCAAAAGTTTGGAAGCACTTATACCAAGCAACATATTTAAATGAAGACAACAGTACAATGCTTATTGATATATTAACAAGACAGCAAATAAAAAATAAGTTAGCTCTTTATATCCCTGATGATTTAAAATATGAAATTTCAAGTAAAACTGGAGATAAGAAAGGTGTAGAAAATGATACTGCACTTATAAGATTAAATAAAGGAAATTTTGTTTTTACTGTAATGTCAATGCAAATTCCAAACAGTGTATATGGCACTGTTACTTTAGCAAAGGCAGGTAAGATGATGTGGGATGAAGTTATGAACAACTGGGGATAGAAGATAAGTTTGTCTGTATAAAATAATATTATTAAGATTTAGAGCCATACTAAATATACATAATAGTACATTTAGTGTGGCTTTATATAAGGCTCAATTCGTAATAAAAGTGATAAGTAAACCAAGCCTAGTCAAAAATGGGAGGACGACCTTTGAAATTAGAATTTCTAAAGGGTTGTTCTCCCTTTATTGATAATGGTGAAGCCTTTATTGTATGTTTCATCACATTGTATTTTATCTTTTAATACTTGTTTATTTGTAATTTCTCTTATAGCATCTAAAATGCGATGTCTCCAAAAGAAAGCTGTACTTACTGATATTTTACATTTTTCAGCACAATCTTTTAAAGAGTTT
>JALENK010000105.1 GCA_022767515.1 Clostridium sp. | reverse complement strand
TCCTTTCTTATTTTCAACTTTAGTATAATTATTTTTATAACGCTCTATATAACTCATTGCTTATATTGTATGATATAGCTCATATAAAAATCAACACTATTTTAATAATATTGTATTTTGCTAAGAAATAAAGACCTAAAGTACTTATATTTATGTACCTTAGGTCTTTCTTTATATACTTATGATAAACTTTAAACCTTAAATCCAACTTAAAATATTAATTTGTGTAAATAAAATATAAAAAAATGCAGACCATAATAGCCTGCACTTAAATTTTCTTATTAATAACTTTTTAATAACTCAATTTCTTCTTCTGTAAGTTCCCTATATTCACCCTCTTCTAAATCTTCATCTAGCTTTAATCCACCAAATTCAGTCCTTTGAAGATATATAACCTTTTTACCTAATGCTTCAAACATTCTCTTAACCTGATGGAATTTTCCTTCCTGAATAGTTATATAAGCTTCAGAACCTTCCTCTGAAGAAGATATAATTTCAAGCTTACCTTCCTTACATTTATAACCATCATCTAAAACTATTCCCTTTTTAAATTCGGCTATATCTTTATCATCTAATGCCTTATCTATCTTAGCATAATAAACCTTATCCACATGAAACTTAGGTGATATTAATCTATGATTTAATTCTCCATCATTAGTTAATAACAACAATCCTACTGTATCCTTATCTAATCTTCCAATAGGAAATGGATTAAATACCTGATGGTCCGCCTCTAACAAGTCTATTACCGTTTCATCTTTATTATCAGTAGTTGCAGAAATGACCCCAGAAGGCTTATTCATTAATAAATATATGTATTTTCTATACATTATTTCTTCACCATTTATTTTTATGCTAACCTTCTCTGGGTCTATTAAAGTGGAACTATCTTTTACTATCTCTCCATCCACTTCAATAAAACCTTTCCTTGCAATTCCTTTAATTTCTTTTCTACTTCCATAACCTAAATTAGATATGATTTTATCCAATCTCTCCATTTATTTTTCTCCTTTAAATTAACATTTGTTTCTTCTATACGACCTCAAATGAAATTTCATCATAATCCTCATAATTTACATTTTTGTAAAAACTTTTAGCAGTAACCATAATCTTATAGCTTCCCTTTGTAAAAGGTATGAAGGTATAATAATTCTTTTTACTATATTCCTGTACCTTTATCCAATCACCAGCTTCCATAACATAGAATTCATAACATACATCTCTACCACCGCTACTTCTAACAGAAAAAGTCACTTCATTATTTACCTTTATAATACTATTTTCTATTTTTATCTCAGTATCTGTAACTGGCAAATTATCTTCTACATAAAGATTAATTTCCTTTTTACTATCAAATTCTTCTGTACTATTTATATTTTTTGCATAAATTTCAAATGTATACTTTCCAGACCTTTTAAAATTTACCCTAACCTTTTTATCCTTAATATATCCTGTATCCTCTAAGACTCTTCCATTTATCTTTGTAACATAGCGCATTCTTACCATTTTAGTATTAGTTGTTATCACTTCAAATATAAATTCGTCACCGACAACATAATTAGGCTTAGCTTGAAATAAAACTTGCTCTATTTCAGCTGGTATATAGTCTTTAGCCCTTATTTTCAAGAATACATTACTATCATATTCCTTAATAGAATACTTATCCTTAACTCTTATTTCTAAAATATAATCTCCAGCCTCTTCTGGAATAAAGTTTACCCAATTAGTATTCCCATACTCAATTCGTTCTGTTTCAACATTATCCTTATAAACGATAAATGCATATTTTATTTCCGTTCCACCCTCAGCTAAAACTTTAAAATTAATAGGCCTTCCAACTAATTCTTCCTTTGAATTATTTGTTTTTACTATATTTTTAATTCTTGCTGGCTTGTCTGACTTCCTATCTAATACAAAATTTAATTCTCTTTTATCTTCATACTCACCTTCAAAAGATATATCCTTAACAAAAAGTGTTATCTTATATTTTCCCTCAACCCTTGTATTCCACGCATAACTGTCTTCCCTTATAAAACCTGTATCTATTGCATTAGTACCTTCAATTAAATATCTATAGACTAGTTGTCTCCCACCCTTTACATCTGATATCAAATTTACTACACTACCTGCTAACTGAGGTGATTCAACATCTGTCTTAAAATTATTTATTTCTATTTTTTCATAAGGTTCTATTTCATAATTTATAGCAGCTCTATCATCATATTCTTGATTTGATAATATATCTTTAACTAAACATAATAATTGATACTTTCCAGCCTTACTTTCCTGAAATGATATAACTCTTCTTGATGAAAAATCCTGTAAGCATAAAGTTTTACCATCCTCATCTATTCTAATAAATTTATATAGTAAACTTCTTTTTTTATCTAAATTAGTTTCAATTTTAAAAACTAACTCATCATTTACTAAAAAGCTCTTAGTCAAACATTTAAAATCCTCTATTTTTACTTGAAGAGGTTTCTTAACATTTATTAATAATGTTTTATATTCATCAAAACTATTAATTGAATTATATTTTTTACATTCTATTAATATCTCTTTAGTTCCTTCTGAATTTAATGCAAGACGAATCTTAGGCTGACTTGTATAGTCCCTTATAGGTTTCCACGAATCTTTAACCTTCATCCAAAAACGATATAAGAGATTTTCCTCATTTGGTATTACTTCTATTTCAACTTTTTCACCTATTAATAATTCACTCTTATTTACATTTATTTCTTTTATTAATTTAACCTCTTGCTTTGAGCTAATTAATATATCTTCTTTTGTCATATAATCAAACGGTTTTTTTGAATTTTTACTTTTTATCTGAACCATTATAGTATATTTACCTTCTTTTTCAGGTATCCATTTACAAATAGAATCTTCACTATAATCTTGTATTTTTCTCCAAATACCTTCTTGTCCGACTAGAAATTTATATAAAAATTCTTTTTCAAGAACAATTGCTTTTATTATTATATCCCCATTTTCTCCAGAAGATATCTCTATATCAAATGAAGTTTCTAATTCATTCAACAATAATCACCTCACTGCTTTTATTACTATATAATATTACCATATTTTTCTAAAAAAGTATTCTAAATTTAAAATTATTTTTATTTTATTTTTTTATTTCTATCATTTAATTATATCACAAAATACAAACTATCAATCTCTACTGAAAATGTCTCTTGTATAAACTTTTTCTTCTACTTCCTTTAATTCTTCTTCAAATCTATTTGCTAAAATAACATCTGACTTATTTGAAAATTCTTTAAAATCTTTAATTACTTTACAACCATTAAATGTATCCTTATTTAAAGTTGGCTCGTATATTACAATATCTACACCTTCCAATTTTAATCGTTCAATTATCTCTTGAATTGCACTTGCTCTAAAATTATCTGAACCACTTTTCATTGTAAGTCTATATATTCCAACAACTTCTGGATCTTTTCTCATTATCATTTCTGTAATATGTTTTTTTCTTGTTCTATTAGCCCTCACAATTGCTCTAATAATATTTTGTGGTACATTATCAAAATTTGCTAGTAATTGTTTGCTATCCTTTGGTAGACAGTATCCTCCATATCCAAAAGATGGATTATTATAATGACTTCCAATTCTAGAATCTAAACATACCCCTTCAATAATATCTTTTGTATTTAATCCTTTTATTTCAGCATAAGTATCTAGTTCATTAAAATATGCAACTCTTAATGCTAAATATGTATTTGCAAATAATTTAACTGCTTCAGCTTCAGTTGAATCCATAAATTTAACAACTACATCTTCTTTTAATGAAGCCTCTTTTAATAAATTTGCAAATTCACCTGCCCTTGATGATTTTTCCCCAACAATAATTCTACTTGGATATAAATTATCATATAAAGCATGACCTTCTCTTAAAAACTCTGGAGAAAACATAATATTATCAATATTATATTTTTCTTTCATATTTTTTATAAAACCAACAGGTATTGTTGATTTAACTACCATAGTAGTATCTATACCCATATTAATTACCTTTTTGATAATATCTTCGACACTTGATGTATCAAAATATTTTTTTTCATCATCATAGTTTGTTGGTGTACTAATTATAACAAATTTTGCACCTTTAAAAGCTTCTTTATAATCTAATGTTGCTTTTAAATTTAATTCTTTTGTTTTAAAAAATTCTTCTATTTCTTTATCTTTAATTGGACAAATTTTATTATTAACCATCTCTACTTTTTCTGGGATAACATCTAGTGCTACTACCTCATTTTTTTGACTTAATAATGTTGCTAAAGATAACCCAACATAGCCAGTTCCTGCCACTGCAATTTTCATTTGAAAATTCATTCCTTTCTCTATTCTCTTTGAAAGTATACATAGTAATGAAAAAACGGCATAACCCACATTGGTGTAAGTTATGCCGATATTTTACAATATTACAAATCCCTTAGCGAGATGCCCTTATAAGAGGCTCTTTTACTATATTAAATGTTTAATAAGTCACTAAATACTTTAAGTGCTCCGTCTGTTTGGTGAGCAAGTACACGAGTTGCTAAAACTTTACCAAGTTGAACTCCTTCTTGGTCAAAACTATTTACATTCCATAAGAATCCTTGGAACATAATCTTATTTTCAAAATGTGCTAACAATGCACCAAGAGTTTTTGGACATACAGATTCACCAATAATGATACTTGATGGTCTACCACCTTCAAAGTTCTTATTAAGGTCTTCATCTTCCTTACCACATGCAAATGCTACAATCTGAGCAACAACATTTGCACAAAGTTTTTGTTGACTTGTGCTATCCTTAATTACAACATCAGAACCCATTTGATTGTTCTTAAATCCAATAAATTGTAGAGGAACAATATCAGTTCCTTGATGTAATAATTGATAGAATGAATGTTGTCCGTTTGTTCCTGGTTCACCAAATATAACTGGACCTGTTGCGTAATTTACAGGTTCACCAAAACGATTTACAGACTTACCATTTGATTCCATATCTAATTGTTGAAGATGTGCTGGGAAACGGCTAAGTGCTTGTGAATAAGGAAGTACTGCTGTACTTGGATATCCTAAAACATTACGTTCATATACACCAATTAATGCATCTAACATTGCAGGATTCTTTGTTAAATCTTCATTCTTTGCAAGTTTATCTTCTTCTGCTGCTCCTTCAAGGAATTGTGCAAATACTTCTGGTCCAAATGCTAGAGAAAGAACTGCACCCCCAACTGAAGATGTAGATGAGAAACGTCCTCCAATATAATCATCCATAAAGAATGCTGCAAGATAATCATCACTCTTTGCTAATGGAGATGTTTCACTTGTAACTGCAATCATATGCTTTGAAGCATCTAATCCTGCCTTCTTTAATGCATCTTTAACAAATGACTCATTTGTTAATGTTTCAAGTGTTGTACCTGACTTAGAAACAAGTACAAAAATAGAATGTGCAACGTCAATTGAATTTAATACTGCTGCTGCATCATCTGGGTCTACATTACTGATAAATTTTGCTTCCATCTTAAATGTATTATTCTTCTTTGCCCAGTTTTCAAGTGCAAGATACATTGCACGAGGACCAAGGTCACTACCACCAATACCAATCTGAACAACTGTTGTAAATTTTTCACCTGCTGCATTTGTAATTTCTCCAGCATGAACTTTATTTGCAAAATCAGCAATTTTTTGTTGTTGCTCTACATAAAATGTACGCTTATCAACACCATCTGCAGTAACAGCATTTCCAAGTTGTCCACGTGTCATATGATGAAGAACAAGACGCTTTTCTCCTGTATTTATAACTTCTCCATTATATAAAGCTTCAAACTTTTTCACAAGTTCTGCTTCCTCTGCTAATTTTGAAAGTGCATTTAATACTTTGTCATCTACTTGCTTTGCAGCATAATTATAAGCAAGACCTTCTGCCATCTTTACACTATAATTTTTAACACGATTTGCACCGTTGTCTCCTGCCATAACATTAGCAAGATTTACACGTTCTACTTTTGAAAGCTCTTTATAAGAATCAAGAGTATCTAAGTTGTTCCAGGTAATCATAAATTAGTTCCTCCTTATTTTTCACACATAAATATTTTATAATTTTATTATACTTTTATACTTTTTTATCTATGATATTATACAATGAAATAAATCTAAGTTCAAGTAGATACAAATGTATAACAGTCTTTTTTGCTTTAACACTCTAGCTAATTCCATCTTTACTCCAATTATAATAATCCTTTTCTATATCTTCTATAACTTTTTTCATACTAGCATTTATAAATTTAGGTCCACATAAATCTCTTTCAAGCTCTCTTAGTGAAAATTTATTTCCTCCTCCATCTAAAATGCAAAAATATCCATAGTCCATAACACTTCTTATGAGTCTACCATATCCCTGCTTAACCTTTATACATAATTGAGGATAATTTACTTCTCTATAAGACTTTTTTTCATAAGTTGTTATCGCTTTTAATAACGGGTCATCAATGCTTTTATTAGGAAGCTTATCTAAAATTACAGTAGTCAAACCTTCACCTACTACATCTATGCCTTCAAAAAATGTTTTACTTCCTAAAATGACTACATTTTTATTTTTATCTCTTAAATATTTAATTGCAGATTTGTTTGTATAAATTTCTAATTTAGTACCACTAGAAATAGCCTTAAGCTCTTTTTCCACAGCATCTCTTCTATTATTATTAGTAAATAAAGCTAATATATGCCCATTTGTTCTTTTACTTATCTCAAAAATAAATTGCGATGTATTTTTTATAAACTCTTTTGTATTGTACTTTCCAACATCAACCATATTAAATATTTTAGTTCTATTCTTTAAATCAAATATTCCTGGTAGTACAAGCTCTCTTGCATCCTTTTGACCTAAAAAGTTTTTAATTTTATTAAAGGAATTTTCAACCCTCATAGTTGCAGATAGATAAGTAACACTTTTTACATCCTTAAGGGTTATCTCATTAAAAATTTCAGACACTTTAAGTGGTATATTAGTTATCTTAAAGCCATCATATTCCTTATAAACCTCAAATACCTTTCCAAAGTCTTTTGTATCTTGTAAAAATGCATCAATAACATCAAAGGCACTCTTAAGCTTTAATATGAATCCTGAAATTATCATATATTCATTATCATCTTTGCCTTCTTCACCATCTATAGTTATATTATTGAAATAAGTATTCAAAAGATTATAAAGCCTATATATCTCACTTTTTAATATAGATATATATTGTCCTATATCCTTCATTTTCACTTGTAAATCATTTCCACATAAATAAAATTCTGTTTTAAAATTATATTCACCATAGACTAATTTTAATTCTCTAGCTCTTATAAGCAAATTATTAATACTTTTTTCCACATCAGCTTGAAGTTCAGTCATTTTCTCCAAATCAATATTCTCTCTATATCCATAGGATGCATTTAACTTATTAAATTCATTATATATAGTAGGATGTTTTTTTGTAAGAGATTGCAACATATTTATAAATTCTACACTATCAAATTCTTCTGAGTAAAAATCATAACATTTTTCCATTAAATTATGAGCCTCATCAATTATTAAATGGGTTATTTTTCTCTTTTCTGCATAAGGCCATGTAGCTAATAGAGAGTGATTAATTACAGTAATATTCTCTGATTGCAATTCTTTATATCTTTTTCTTAAATAACATGCTTTACTACATTTTTCTAACTTACATTCATCATTATTACATCTTACATCATTTATAATCTGCTCTAATTTAAAATGCTTTATTAAATAATGATTTATTGACTCTATTTCGCCATATTTTCCTTGCATACACAAACGCTTCAATATAACTTCACCTAAAGCATCTTCTACTTCTATATATAATTTTGAGTATTTATTTAACTTATCAGTACATACATAATTAGACTTTCCTTTCATTGCACCATAAGTCACCTTACCATTAAGTCTTAACTTACTTATTATATTAGGAATATCCTTTGAAATAAGCTGATTTTGTAATTCCTTAGTATCAGTTGATATTATAAAGGTTGCATCTTCTCTATTATTTTTAAAGCTATTTAGATAGGATTTTAAAATAGCAATTAATAAATAAGCAAAGGATTTACCACTACCTGTGGGTGCCTCAATGAAAATTCTTTCTTCCTTTTCAATGTTTTCTCTAATCTTAAGGGACATCCTTTCTTGCTCTTCCCTATATTTATATGGAAACATTCCACCCGCATTCCATATTTGAGTCTCCCTTAAAAGTGTTTCATAATTTGAATAACTGATGTCCCCTTCATATACTATTTCTTCATTTTTCTTTTCTCTATAATTTGTAAAATTATTTTCATCATTAAAGAATATTGGCTTTTCTAAGTAATCTATCCAATTCCACTTATTTTTAAGATTATATGTAGTTACCAAAAGCTTATATAAGGTTTGCTTTTTATTTTCCTCACTCTGCCACAACCTTCTAATTGCTGATTCTACAATATAATAAGTCTTTTCAGCTTCAACAACATCTAAACTTATAGTAGTTAATTCCTCAAATAAGAAATCTATATCAAATTCTTTATGCCATGGCTCTAAAACTGCTAAAAGTTCCCTAGAATCTAAAATTTTATTTTCTATTCCTTTAGCTTCAAATAACATTTTTACCCTATATATATCATGGGTAATTATTATTAGTTTTTCATTCAAAGCGATATTAAATTCTGCATCATTTATAAGCTTAGTTTTTTCTTCTGTAACCTTTAAAAAATTAAATTCTTCATTTTTTTTATTAATACCAATATAAATAACATTACTTATAATATTCATAAATATTAAAATCTAAAATCTCTAAGACCACTTTCTATATTCTTTAAATTTTGCTTAACTGTTTCTTTTACAGTTTCCTTAGGTATATTATTTAATTCTGCCTCTATTAATGCTTCCCCAATTTTTCTAGTATCGTAAGATGCATAGTCTAATAAATATTCTTTAAGCGTCATAAGTGCATTTGGATGACAGCAGTTTTGAATTTGCTTACTCTTACAAAGCTCCATAAATCTATCTCCTGTACGACCTTCCCTATAACATGCTGTACAGAAACTTGGTAAATATCCTATTTCCATTAACCATTTTATTACTTCATCTAAAGTTCTATTATCACTTACATCAAACTGTTCAGAAGTTTCATCTTCTGGTTCTGGTTCATAATATCCACCAACACTTGTTTTTGACGCACCACTTATTTGTGATATTCCATAATGAATTACTTTTTCTCTACATTCTTTACTTTCCCTTGTAGAAATTATCATTCCTGTATATGGAACTGCAATTCTAATACAAGCTATAATTTTAGCAAAAATCTCATCACTTATTCCATTATCAAAAACGCTTGGGTCTATATCATCTGCACGCTTAATACGTGGAACACTTATAGTATGAGGTCCAACACCATGAACTGCTTCTAAATGCTCTGCATGCATTAATAATCCTGCAAATTCATATTTATATAATTCTAATCCAAATAATACTCCAAGACCTACATCATCAATTCCACCTTCCATTGCTCTGTCCATAGCTTCAGTATGATATGCATAATTATGCTTTGGACCAGTTGGATGAAGCTTTTCATAGCTTTCTTTATGATATGTTTCTTGGAATAAAATATATGTTCCAATTCCAGCTTCCTTAAGTTTTCTATAATTTTCAACTGTTGTAGCTGCTATATTTACATTTACTCTTCTTATAGCACCATTTTTATGCTTTATGCTATATATTGTATTAATACATTCAAGAATATACTCTATTGGATTATTTACAGGGTCTTCTCCTGCCTCAATTGCTAATCTCTTATGCCCCATATCCTGAAGAGCAGTAACTTCCTTTACTATTTCCTCTTGTGTAAGCTTCTTTCTTTTAATATGCTTGTTCTTCATATGATATGGACAATATACACAGCCATTTACACAATAGTTTGATAAATATAAAGGAGCAAATAATACTATTCTATTTCCATAAAAATCTTTTTTTATTTGCTCAGCAAGTTCAAACATTTCTTTAACCTTTTCTGGTACTTCACAAGCTAATAATACTGAAGCTTCTCTATGAGATAAACCTTTTCTTAATTTAGCCTTTTCAATTATCTTATCAATAAGTTCAATATTATTTTTATTTTTTTCAGCATAATCAAGTGTTTCTAAAATTTCTTCATTGCAGATAAATTCTTCTGCTTTTAATGATTTTACATTATACATTCTTTTCTCCCTTTCTTCTAGGTCAGTTTTTCTTTCCTATTAGTAAATTTTATTTATTAGAGCTTATTGTTTTGGTTGTAACACCTTTTATCTTTCCTATTTTCCCAGATAAAGCATTTATGATGTCTAAAGGAGCATCTAAAACAATATTAATTACATAAATATTCTTTTTAATATATGGAATACCCATTCTTCCGATAATATAGTCACTATATTGATGTAATATATCATTTATATCTTTAACTGAACTTTTATCTTCCAAAATAATTCCTATAATTGCTACCCTATTTTCCATAACAAAAAACTCCTGTAAAAATTTCTTCACTATAAGATTTTCTCATAGCTTAGATACCTTAATATTTTACTTCAAATAATAACTTAAGTCAAAAATTGAGCCTTATAAATCAGATTGACAACTCGTTTATAATTATATTTTTAACAGTTTCAACTATGTCTTTTCTACCATCAAATAAGAAAAAATGTTTACCTTCTATTTCCTTATATTCAAAAATATTATTACAATATTTTTGCCAGCCTAATTGGCAACCCTCCTTATTATCCTCTTCGGTTCCACGAATTATCAACATAGGACAATCTATCTTATCAACTGCACTTTGTTCTACTTTATAATCTCTTAATACAATCAAGTCATTTCTAATAACTTCTGACATTAATTGCATTAGCTCATCATTTTCAGCAACTTCTTTTGAAGTACCACCTAATTCCAAAAGCCTTTCTTTTAATTGTTCAAGTGAATAATTTTCATAGTCATCCTTTTTATATTCAAATTCTGGCTCTGATGATGCAAATGCAAACATATATACTGGTAGTTGTTTTTTATTTGCTCTTAGCTTTTTGTATAATTCATAAGATACTATTCCACCCATACTGTAACCTAAAAAAGCATATTCTTCATTTATATTATCTATCTCTTTAATAACATTATCATAAAGATCATCAACAATATCCTTTATATTATTATATAGGGGCTCCATTAGTCTCCTCTCATGTCCTGAATAATTAAAGGCTTTTAATTTTACTTTTGTTTTTAATGAATCCCTTAATTCATTAAAAATATTAGCTCCACCAAAAGCATATGGAAATGCATATATAATCATTTTTTCTTCCTTTCTATAATCCTTTTTCATTCATTAATTATTAGTTTAATAATATATCATCAATAATAAATTCTCAACCTTAATAAATTGAAATTATTATGTTATACTTATTATGGGTGATGAAATAATGAAACAAATATTACATAATAAATGGAATGAAATTTTACAAAATGAATTTAGCAAGGATTATTATTTAAATCTTCGTCAATTTTTAATTAAAGAATATAAAAGCTATAAAATTTATCCTGATATGTATGACATATTTAATGCACTTCACTATACAGATTATGATGATGTAAAAGTAGTTATCATTGGTCAAGATCCCTATCATGGAGCAGGTCAAGCACATGGTTTAAGTTTTTCTGTAAAGCCTGGAATAAAGACTCCTCCATCACTAAATAATATATATAAGGAACTTAATACAGATCTAGGATGTTACATTCCAAATAACGGATATTTAAAAAAATGGGCCGACCAGGGAGTACTTCTTTTAAATGCAGTTCTTACAGTAAGAGAAGGCTTAGCTAATTCACATAAAAATAAAGGCTGGGAACACTTTACAGATGCTGTGATACAGGCATTAAATGCACACGAAAAGCCTATAGTATTCTTACTTTGGGGAAATAATGCTATTAGCAAGAAAAGTTTAATTACTAATCCTAATCATCTAGTTTTAACTACAGTACATCCAAGTCCACTTTCAGCTTCTAGAGGATTCTTTGGTTGTAAACACTTTTCTAAGGCTAATAACTTTTTAAAATCTCATAGTCTAAATCCAATTGACTGGCAGATAGAAAATATATAAATAAATGGAGGCAGAATTTATGATAAACTTTACTGAAGCATGCCATATTGGCATTGAAAAAATCGACAATGACCATGCACAACTATTTAGTATTATAAACGAAACTAAGGACTTAATTGAAAATCAATTTATACCAGATAAGTATGACTACATCAAAGAATTAATTTTAAAGCTTGAAAACTATGCAGACGAACATTTTATTCGTGAGGAAGCTTATATGAAAAAAATAAATCATCCTGAACTCCAGCTTCAAAAAGATCAACATAATATTTTCAGAGATAAAATTCATACACTTTCATTAATTAATTTTGATGTTTCCCAAGTTGAAACTTTAGATGAATTGATAACTTTCTTGTTGAAATGGCTATATAAACACATTTTAAGCAGTGATATTATGATTGGTAAATTATTACCTAATAATAATTCAGATATTTTTACATTTACTGATAAATACTTAACAAAAATAGATTTTATAGATAAACAACATAGAAAATTGTTCAGAATTATTGGTGAAGCACATAAAATAGTAGTTAATGATTTTTCCCCTAATAAATATAATGATATTTCTCTTGTACTTAAGGAATTAAAAAATTATACAAAAAATCATTTTTCAGAAGAAGAAAGCTATATGGAAAAAATTAATTATCCAGGATTACAACAACAAAAGCTTGAGCATAATGCTTTTATAAGTAGACTAGTCTCAGTAAATTTAGATAATATTACCGAAAATCAACAAAAGGAATTGGAAGAATTAATTAATTTTCTAATTAAATGGCTATCTTATCACATATTAGATAAAGATTTAAAAATAGCTAAATAAAAAATATGCCTTCATAAATTACTTTATGAAGGCAATTTTATTCTGTATAAAAATTTTTAAGGATTACCATCTTCTATTATATTTCTTAAATTTAGAATTATAATATACTTCTCTTGCTAAGAAGTTATCCCAATAATTTTTACCCATTGGTTTAAATGCATTTAAATGTGCTAAGTACTCCCAATTTTCTAACTCTTTTCTATATCTTTCTTCCATAATGCTCACTCCCCTAATACATTTATAAGTTTGTTTCTATGAGTAAATATTACCAAATAATTTTTAATATTTTATGTCATATTTTTAAATAAATTGTTAATTAATTACTATTCATTATTTCTATTATTTATTTGTATTAAAATGCTACCTTTTTACAATAATAATTGTACTATATTGCTATTTTTATTTATTTTTATTATTATATTAAATATATACAAAAATCACTTATTGTTTCGTATTTTTTCTATTGTTTTTAAAATATCTTCTGGTGTATTATCAAATAAATAATTTTTAGTATTTCTATATTTATCTACATACTTCATCCTAATTTCACTGTTAACACTATCAACTTCTTCCTTAAATTCTCTCGCTGAAATCCTTGTTGCACCTCTTCCTAAAATAATTATCTGCTCTAAAGCATCTGATGTTGCTACTTTTACATTGTATTTTTTACCGATTTTATGAACAGTTTTTTCAATATACTGATCTGCAGTTTCTGCCTCCTTTGTATAAATTATAGTAATATTATTATGTTTTTCGATAGATCCAGCGTTATTTTTAACTTTATAGGCATCAAAAACTAAAATCAAATTATATTTTTTATACCCCTGATAATTACATAAAATATCAATTAAACTATTTCTAGCTGCTTCAATATTATCCTTTGCTAATTCCTTTAAGTCATCCCAAGCAAATATAATATTGTATCCATCTACTAAAAGATATTCATCCTTCTTCTCTACTTTATTTACACTAGTAATTTCATCATAATTCTCTTTTTTGTCGAATAATGTATTATCTCTCTTTGATTTTCCATATGTTCTTACAAATATCTCCTCAAGCTCTTTATCACTTGATACCTGTATTGTACTTCTTATCTTTGTTTCATTATTTACTTCTTTTTTAACTTTTAATGGACTCTCTACATGCATATATTCTTCAACCTTATCATAACTTACATTAAATCCAGCTCCATGAGAACAAAAAACTGAATCACATGGATTTTCTAAATCGTTTGCTGGATTATATCCTATTTTACTTATTGTCTCCTCAGAATTATGACAAGGTTCATATCCTTTTAAATTATAAAATATCCGTCCTCTTCCTTTAGTATATGCAATAACCTCTCTCTGATAGCCTTGCATATTAATTACAGGTGCACTTCCACAAATTATAGACATTTCTTCATTAGTTTCAGGATTTTCAAAACTTCCTTGCATTTTTTGAATATCCGAAATAGCTCTTCCTACCATTTCATTTGGAACTTCTAATTTAAATTCATATATTGGTTCAAGCAAAACACTCTCCGCTTTTCTAAGTCCCTGTCTTACTGCTCTATAAGTAGCTTGTCTGAAATCCCCACCTTCAGTATGCTTAAGGTGAGCTCTTCCTGCAATCACAGTTATCTTCATATCTGTTATATCAGAACCTGTAAGAACTCCCTTATGCTTCCTTTCGGCTAAATGCGTTAATATCAGTCTCTGCCATCTGCCTTCAAGCATATCTTCACTACAATCGGTACAAAATTTAAGTCCACTTCCAATCTCCATAGGTTCCATCAATAAATGTACTTCTGCATAATGCTTTAATGGTTCATAATGCCCTACACCCTCAACAGCTTCCTTTATAGTTTCCTTATAAAGAATATTTCCTTCATCAAATTCGACATTTATTTTAAATCTCTCTTCTATTATACTTTTTAAAATTTCTATCTGGATTTCACCCATTACTTGTACATTAATCTCATTTAAATTTTTTATGTAAACTATATTTAAAAGTGGCTCCTCCTCTTCAAGCATCTTTAATTTTAAAAATGTCTCATAAATATCGGTATTTTCAGGCAAATTCACCTTATATTTAAGTACTGGAACAATCGTAGGTTTAAATGCATCATTATCTGCTCCCAATGTATCTCCTGTAAATACTCTATTAAGACCAGTAACTGCACATATACATCCAGCTTGTGCTTCACTTACAGTTTTAAAACTTGCCCCTGAATATATCCTTATTTGATTTACCTTTTCTTCAATTTCATCAGTAGTTACGGACATTCTTGCCTTTAATACTCCACCTGTTATTTTTATATGTGCAAGCCTATTTCCATCTTTATCCCTCGAAATTTTAAATACCTTTGCACCAAATTCATCTGAATATTTTTTAGGTTCAATATATATACTTAATGCCTCAAAGAACTGATTTATCCCAATATTTTTAAGAGCAGAACCAAAATAACATGGAAATACTTTTCTACTTTTAATAAGTTTAGTAATATTATCATTATCTATTTCTGATTTTTCCAAATACGTATTTAATACTTCCTCATCACACATAGCAACTTCTTCTAAGAAATTATCATCATTAAAATCAATGCATTTACTATCTAGTTTGCTTCTAAGCTCATCAATAATTCTTATTTTATCTGTACCCTCTTGATCCATTTTATTTATAAATATAAAAACTGGAATTTCATATTTACTTAAAAGCTTCCACAATACTTCTGTATGTCCCTGTATACCATCAGAAGCATTAATAACCAAAATCGCATAATCAAGAACTTGTAGTGTTCTTTCCATTTCAGCTGAAAAATCAATATGTCCTGGAGTATCTAAGAGTGTTACTTCCTTATTTCCTATTTTTAATTCTGCCTGCTTTGAAAATATAGTTATACCTCTTGCTCTTTCAAGCTCATAGGTGTCTAAAAAAGCATCTTTATGGTCTACTCTTCCTATTTTTCTTATAGAACCACCCAGATACAATAAATTTTCTGCAAGTGTAGTCTTTCCAGAATCCACATGCGCAAGTATCCCTATTACAACTTTATTTGTATCCATAAACCCTTCATCCTTTTACTGTAATATTTTTAGATATATATTATATCTACACCAGAGAATGTAACCTCACCTGTTAATACCAAGGTATTTGTTATCACTTCACTTTTATTTACATTTTTTTCTCTAATTGTTCCAAAGCTTGAAACTGCTTTATTTTCAATTTGCCATCCTTTTGGAATATATAATTCCATACCTGAAAATGAAATACTCAAATGTAATTCTGCTCTTTCATTTTTCATCTGAACTTTATCAAAATATACTTTAACAGAACCAAATGCACAATCTATTTCACCATATTCAAAATTATCACTATTAATATATTTTACTGTGCTTGTAAAACTATTATTAATTTTTACTCTATTATGTTCATCCGTATTTACTTGGTCATTACTTTCATAATCAACTGATGTTTTTTTATAATCATGATATTTACGCTTTGAAAATATCAAACTTAAACCGATACTTCCAAGTAATGCTGCAAGTAATACTGTCCATGGAGTTATTGCTGTTATCCCTAATTGCTTATCATAAATAATTGCTAAAAATGCTAATGGAAATAATATACCTGCAAAAGAAATGCTAATAATACTTCTTATAATAATTCCAACTAAGAAAACTGAAAATACTATACTAATTGCATTTACGTCTGAAAAATAACCCAGTTTACTTACTACTAAAAATATTCCACTAATTAATAATAGTATTCCCCAAAATATTCGTTCTTTTTTCATACAAATTACCTCTTTCCTAATATATTTTTCAATATTTTGTAATAATACCTAGAAACATATACTTTTTTATAAGTTTCTTGAAATTCAACTAGACTTACGCCTGTTATATTTTTAGATATTGAATATATATGATTTACATTTAAAATAGTTGATTTTGAAATTCTACAAAAATCCTTAGGTAATATTTCTTCTAATTCATAAAGCTTATATTTTACCCTATAACATTCAGTATGAGTATGTGCACTTACTCTATTCCCTTCTGTTTCAAAAAATAAAACATCATCTAAAGATAAATAAAATTCTTTTTCATCCTTATAAAATATTATATCTTTTTTCTTTGAAATCATTTCACTAAACACTTTTTTAATATTTTCTATATTAGAATCAATTTCTTTGCACTTAATGACAATTTCATCCTCCTGAATTTTTTCATCAACCTCAATTCTTAACTTCATATAATTCACTCTCCATAATTTAATTATACAAATAAAAATTTAACTGTATATAAGTATTAAGTAAGTGGTAACTTTTAATATGGTAAGTGGTAATTTACTCAATGCGCACCTTAATAAAACAAAAAGGCAGACTAAAACATCTGCCTTTACTTTATTAATAATAATTATTACATCTTCATAATTATATTTCTTGCTACTTCCTCTTCAATAGGAGTAGAATACTTTCCACCAGCAAATTCAACTACATTTCCAATGCCTTCTTGGAATACAAAATGTAGCCTTCCATTTTTCACCTTTTTGTCAGTATAAAGCTTTTTAACAAGCTCTTCCCTGTTAATATATTCTGGTATCTGTGTAGGTAATTTCGCCTTTTTAAGAATATCAATTACTGATAATTTTTCTGCTTCAGTTACATATCCAAGCTCTTCACCTAGCATAACCTCTGCTACTAATCCTATTGCTACTGCTTCTCCATGAAGTAATCTATAATCACTTACTGTTTCAATCGCTCTACCAACAGTATGCCCTAAGTTTAATATCTCTCTTAAGCCACTTTCTTCTTTCTCATCTTGCATAACCACATTATATTTTATTTTACAATTTTCTTCTGCTATATGTTCACAACATTCTTTCTTTATATTTAATATATCTTCCATATTTTCATATAAATAATCAAAGAACTCTCTACTAGCAAGACAAGCATGTTTTATTGTTTCTGCCATTCCGCTATAAACTTGCTCCTTAGGTAGAGTCTTCCATGTAGCAATATCTAAATATACTTTCTTAGGCTGATTAAATAAACCTATAAGATTAGTTGCAAGCGGTGTATCTATTGCTGTCTTACCACCAACAGATGCATCTGCTGCTGCAAGTAAGGTAGTTGCATAATTAATAAAAGGTATTCCCCTTCCATAAGTTCCAGCCACAAATCCAGCTATATCAGTAACTACTCCTCCACCTACTGCAATTATACAACAGTCTCTTCTATAACCTTTTTCAAGCATTGTATCTTCTATCATTGCCTTAGTTTCTCTAGTTTTACTCTTTTCACCAGCTTCAAAAGAAATAATATCTGATTTAAAACCACTTGATATTAACTTTTGATATAAATAAATTGCATATAGCTTTTTCACATTATCATCAGTGATAATAACAAACTTATTTATCTTTCCAACTAAACCAGACTTTAAGTCATCGACAAGCTTATCCATCAAATCGAATCCTATTTCTATTTCATAAGAATCATCTATTACTTTTTTTAATTCAACATTACATATGCTCATAAACTCACATCCTTATTTAATTTTCTTCTTTTTAATATAACACAATATTCAATTTTTGCAACCCATACAATTTAATTGGCAAGTAATTTACCAATTGAATTTGCTACATCTTCACTACCAACAATACTAATATTATTCATAATTATTAAATCTTTAATATTATTTTGTTTTACATAATCAACAACATTAACTTTTGCATATCTAAAATCTATTATATAGACTGTTTCATAATGGTCAACTAAAAATGGTGCAAAACAATTTCCATAAGACTCTTTAACTAATAAGCATGAAGACCCATCCTTTTTCTTAGGATTTTTAATAATACTTAAAGGCTTATCTCCACCTATGTAACAATAATATCCAGAACCTTGATTCCATGAACTTACATCAGTAATTACATGCCAATTTACTTGACTATTATCAACATCCCAAAATGTCATATCATTTGTAGCATTAGGAACATATGCTGTGACTGTATCTGGATTACTTGCCATATCTTTATTTTGTAAAGTAGAATAAAATGTCCCTAAGAAATTATTAAAAGTCATAGTTTTAAATGAACTCAATTCATTCGGAGTTATTCCCTTCTGCTCACAAAAATTTCTATAAACATAATATGCTCCTAGCTGTGTCCAATGGTGATCAGTTCTAAAATATAGATATTCATCATTATGTTCTCTTAATGTTTCTAAGGTTTTAATCCCAGTAACATTTTTATACTGATTATAATAATATTTAATAGCTTTTCCTTGGTCTGAACCACCTAACTTATTTAATTCATCCTGTGATAGCATAGCTCCTGAATTATTAGGTACTAGAATAGAATAAACCTTTGTAGTGCCTTCTAATACCTTCGCCGCCTTATTTAATGCATTTATATAAGTATCTGCAGCTAATTGACTAAAATAATATACACTATATGCTGCACCATTTTTTACATAAAGACCTTGTTGAATCTGATTTTGAATAGCAGTTTCCATTTCTTTTGAATCAGGCAGTTCAACCTTATCATCTTTTTCTACATCCTCTTTATCTGCAACTGTATCATCTATTTGAGGAATCTCATCTGGAATTTCATCACCAGTTTTATTTCCACCAACTAACATGGTCTCACCCTCAATTCCATACATTGCTTTTAATTCCTGATTAAATCCAATTAATGAATCTCTCATAGGATATGTGTCTGAATACCATAATGAAATATTAGAAAAATATGTACCATCTAAAAAAGATTCCATTGTAAACTCTGGAAATTCAGTTAACTTTCTCTTTTCATTTTCTGACACAGTAGGTCTTAAAAATATCATAGCACCTAGTACTGTACCAACTATTAAAGCTATAGAAAATGATACTATTCCAAAATTACAACATTTTTTTAAAATATGTTTATTGTTTTCTTCATTTTGAGACATCTAATTCCTCCTTTCTAAAATTGAAAATATAAAAATGGATTATAACTATCTCCAATTAAAGCAATTACTGCTAAGAACAACATAATCGTAGGTGTTAACATGTCTACAATATTTATAAACATCAATACTTTTTGATTCTTTTTACCAATATTATACAACTTATCTCTTATTAATTTTCCAATTGGGAATACAGCTATTAATGCAATTATTAAAAAGAATATATTATTTAAAAATATGGTCTTAACTTCTAAATTAACAAATACTCTACCATCTCCACCAAACATTCCACTAAGTACATTTCCTAAGTCGGCTATATTTTCAAATTTAAAGATTACCCATCCAAAATAAACTATTATAAATGTTGCTATATAACCAACTAACTTTGGAAGTCTGCCCTTTATAATGAAATTCTCAATCATTAAAAATACAAAATAATATAAGCCCCATAAAATATAATTCCAGCTAGCACCATGCCACATACCTGTTAAAAACCATACCATAAACATATTTCTTACAAATTTTATTTTAGAACATCTATTTCCTCCAAGAGGGATATATACATAATCCCTAAAAAATGTACTTAAAGATATATGCCATCTTCTCCAAAAATCCTTAACAGATGTTGCTGCATATGGATAATTAAAGTTTTCAGGATAATGAAAACCTACCATCATACCCATACCTATTGCCATATCTGAATATGCTGAAAAATCCAAATAAATTTGAAGCATATAAAATAACATTCCAAGCCATAAACCTAATACTGCTTGAGATTTTAATGTATCACCCATTATAAGCGAATCTGCTACTACTGCACATGAATTTGCTAAAACAGCCTTTTTAGCTAGTCCAATTGTAAAACGTCTTATTCCTAAATATACGTCCGTTTTCTTAATAGTTCTATTATCAATGTCATTAGCTACTGACTCATAACGAACAATCGGTCCTGCTATACATTGATGAAATAAACTTGAATATAATAAAAGTTTCCAAAACTTAGGTTGAGCCTTAACTTTTTTTCTATAAACATCTACTACATAAGATATTAATTGAAATGTATAAAATGAAATTCCTATTGGAAGTATAATCTTAGGAATAGCAAATGTGCCTCCTGTAATATACTTTATATTCTCCATAATAAAAGTTAAATATTTAAATATACCAAGTAATCCTAATAAAATTACACATTCTAATATAATATACTGTTTTGCTTTATTTCTATTACTCTCAATTCTTTTTGCTAAATACCAGCTTATCCAAGTCTCTCCTATTAATAAAATTAAATATTGAGGTCCTCCCCACATATAGAATATCAAAGAAAATATTAATAATACGCCATTTTTATACTTAAAAGGAACAATCCTATAGATAAATATGTTTAATGACAAAAAAACAAACACAAACAATAAACTTGAAAAAACCATATTATCCCCCTATCTTTAATAAATTAAAACGATAGTGTGATGCACTATCGTTTTATCTACATAATCCTATCATATTCTACAATTAATTTCAAGTTTAGATCTATACTACTCTAATAATATTCATAAAATTTACAACTAAAATGAGCTAACAATCCTATGACTATTAGCTCACTTATTAACTGAATTTTACTACATTCTATTCCTTTCCTTGATAGCCCTATCCATATCTCTTTTATGTGCCTTTTCAAGCAT
>JALENK010000097.1 GCA_022767515.1 Clostridium sp. | reverse complement strand
CATTTAATGTGCTTGGGGATATCCCAAGTTCACGGGCAGCCTTGCTAAGGCCTATTTCCTTAGCTAAATTTACAGACTGTACCTTATAATCTGTATCATAGTGTTTTTGATTTCGTGCCATGAAAAGCACCTCCTTCTTCTTGTATTATATATTATTTTATACGAGAAAAAAGTGTCAACTATAATGATACAGCATCAAATAATTTTATAAATATTTAAATATTTAAATTTTTAGGATATAATTAAATAAAACTAATGTTTGGAAAAAAGTTAGAAGGGAAGTAGTAGTGGATGATTTCAGATAAAATGAAAGGATTAGTTAATAATAGTTCAGTCATTCGTGCAATGTTTGAAGAAGGAAAAAGACTTGCTAGTATTTATGGAGAGGAAAATGTTTTTGATTTTAGCATAGGAAATCCTAACGTTGAGCCACCAAAGGAAATTAAAGAGGTTGCAATTGATATATTGTCAAATGAAGAACCTAATTTAGTACATGGATATATGAATAACTCAGGATATGAGGATGTAAGAAAGAAAATAGCAGAGTTTGAAGGTAAGAAATGCAATGGAGTTCTTAATGAAGACAATATCGTTATGACATGTGGAGCAGCAGGAGGATTAAACATAATTTTAAAAACACTGCTTAATCCTGGGGATGAAGTAATTGTTATTGCACCTTATTTTGGAGAATATAATAATTATGTTGCTAATTATGATGGAAAGATAGTGGTTGTAACAGCAGATAAAAAGACATTCCAGCCAGATATGGAGGCCATAAAGAATGCTATTACTAAAAAAACAAAGGCTATAATTATAAATACGCCTAATAACCCAACAGGAGTTATTTATAGTAGTGAGTCAATAAAAGCATTAGCTGATGTTTTAAGACAAAAGAATGCTGAATATAATATAAATATATCACTAATAAGTGATGAGCCATATAGAGAATTAGTTTATGATGGAGAAGATGTACCATGTATATTAAACTATTATGAAAACTCATTCATAGGTTATTCTTATAGTAAGTCATTATCATTACCAGGAGAAAGAATTGGGTATGTTGTTGTAAATCCTAAGATGGCTGAAATAGAAGAGGTACTCTCAGGATTAAATGTTGCAAACAGAATATTAGGATTTGTAAATGCACCATCATTATTTCAAAGAGTTATAGGAAGAACTTTAGAGTCTAAGGTTGATGTCAACATCTATAAGAAAAACAGAGATTTATTATATAATCACTTAATAAGTCTTGGATTTGAATGTGTTAATCCACAGGGAGCATTTTATTTATTCCCTAAATCATTAATTGAAGATGATAAGAAATTTGCAGATATAGCTAAGAAGTATAATATTTTAGTTGTACCAGGAAGTGCATTTGGGTGTCCAGGATATTTTAGACTTTCATATTGCATAAGCTATGATAAGATAGAAAAGTCATTAGAAGCCTTTACTAAGCTTAGAGAAGAGTTTAAATAAGTTCGGAGGTAGTATTTTATGGAAGAGATTTTAGAAATATTAGAGCAAAATAGCAGATATACAGATGAAGAAATAGCTATTATGACAGGAAAAACAGTAGAAGAGGTAAAGGAATGTATTAAGGAATGTGAAGAGAGAAATATAATAGCAGGTTACACTTCCTTGATTAATTGGGAAAATACAAAAGCTGAGACAATTACAGCTCTAATTGAGGTAAAGATTACACCACAAAGAGGAGTTGGATTTGATAAGGTTGCAGAGAGAATTTATAAATTTGACCAAGTTAAAGCTTGTTATCTTATGAGCTCTGGAGATTTTGATTTAACAGTAATAGTAGAAGGGAAAACAATGAAAGAGGTTGCATTATTTGTATCAAATAAGCTTGCAATCCAAGAATATGTTACAGGAACTGCTACTCATTTCATACTTAAGAAGTATAAGGACCATGGAAGAGTATTTAAGGAGAAGGTAGTTAATGACAGGGAGGATATATTCGTATGATAATGGAGGATATGATTAGAAAAGAAGTATTAAACACACCTCCATCAGGAATCAGAAAATATTTTGATTTGATTAATGAGATGGAAGATGTTATTTCTCTTGGAGTGGGAGAACCAGATTTTGTAACACCATGGGGGATTACAGAGGCAGGTTTATATTCTTTAGAAAAAGGATACACCCATTATTCATCTAATGCAGGTTTTATGGAGCTTAGACGAGCAATAGCTAAATATTTGACAAAGTATAATCTTCACTATAGTCCAGAAAATGAAATTTTAGTTACTGTTGGAGGAAGTGAGGGTATAGATGCTGCACTTAGAGCTCTTGTAGGACCAGGAGATGAAGTAATAATTCCAGAACCATGTTTTGTCGCTTACAAGGGATGTGCATCATTTGCAGGAGCAACACCAGTTACAATAAATTTAAAAGCAGAAAATCAGTTTAAGCTTACAGCAAAACAGCTTGAGGAAGCTATAACAGAAAGAACTAAGGTTGTGATAATAGCCTTTCCTAACAATCCAACAGGGGCAGTAATGTCTAGAGAAGACTTAATACCAATTGTTGAAGTTTTAAAGGATAAGGATATAGTTGTAATTTCTGATGAAATTTATTCAGAGCTTTCATATGATACAGAACATGTTTCTATAGCTAGCTTTGAAGAAATGAGAGACAAGACTCTAGTTATTAATGGTTTTTCAAAAAGCTTTGCAATGACTGGATGGAGACTTGGATATGCTTGTGGAGATTCAATGCTAATACAAAATATGAAGAAAATTCATCAATATGGAATCATGTGTGCACCAACTACTGCACAGTATGCAGCAATTGAAGGTCTAAAAAATGGACAAGAAAGTGTAAATAAAATGGTTAGAGAGTACAATAGAAGAAGAAGAGTACTTGTTGATGGATTTAGAAAGCTTGGTCTTGACTGTTTTGAGCCAAAGGGAGCATTTTATGTATTCCCATCAATTCAATCAACTGGCTTAAGTAGTGAAGATTTTTGTGAGAAGTTACTTATAAATCAAAAAGTTCTTGTAATCCCAGGAAATGCATTTGGAGAATCTGGAGAAGGTTTTGTAAGAGCTTGTTATGCTTCTTCTATGGAAAATATCGTAGAGGCTTTAAAGAGAATAGAAAAGTTTTTGCAAGAGATTAAAAAGTAGATTTGTATTTAGTCAGCATATGACAATATATGCTGACTATTATTTTTTGAACTAAATAAAATATTTATCTTTTTCTTTATAAATACATATTCCTACAATAATTGCTATTAAGAGTTTATAAAGCAAAACAAATAAAGTTATTTGAGAATATAAGACTAATAATAAAATATCTATAATAACCAAACTAAAAAAAAGATATACCGCAGATTCTTTAATTCTTAGTAGCATAATTATAAGTACTATATATAATAATGAAATTATTGTATTAATCAAATAAAAAGTCGGCGAAATGGCTTGTACACCAGTTTGAGTCATAGAGGATAGAAGGTCTTCTTTATTAAAAAAATATGTAAATCCATACGAATATGTAAAATAACAATAAATAAGTGCTGTAAAAACAAAAGCTATTTTTGTGACTTTATGTAATTTATCAATTTCAAACTTCATATAATATTACTCCTTTAAAAAAA
>JALENK010000090.1 GCA_022767515.1 Clostridium sp. | reverse complement strand
GTCCTGAGCCAGGATCAAACTCTCAATAAAAAGTTTGATATTTACTCAAAAACTTACTTAATAAAAGAATTGCTGGTTTGTTATATCTGTATTCTGTTCAATTTTCAAAGACCAATTTTTTGTATCGCCCTCAAGCGACTCATTTAGTTTATCACTTAGTAAGACATCTGTCAACAACTTTTTTTTATTTTTTTAAAAGTTGTTTTTCTGTTTGCCTCAGTGACGTGTTTTATCTTATCATATATATCAATCTAATTTAGATATTTTTTCTTCATTACAATTAATTATATTAATATTTCTGCTTTTTTCTATATATTTCTTTAGTTTATTTATATTGATACACTTGGTAAGGTTTAAGTGTTTAACTTAGGTATAATTAAAAATAGGGCTGCGAAAAAATAACTTCTCATTTTTCCATAGCTCCTATCTTACACCCAAAATACTATACACCAACTTTAATTATATCTAAATTACTCACAATACATTCTCTTATATCATCATATTTTATGCTCTCAGTCTGCTTTACTAAATATAAAAATAAATCCATATCAAGTATAATCATTTCCTCTATCGCATTTTTTCCTCTTATTTTTATTATGCTCCCATAATTGTTTAATCTTAATTTTTCCTTTTTACAATTTATAAACGTTACATCATTTTTACTTTTTATATGAGTTTCAATTGCCTTAATTGTATCTTTTTTACTGTTATTATTATAGTTGTTTATTAATACACTTTTTTTGTTGTCATGAAATATTATTCCATAACAATTATTTATCTTGATATATTTAAATCCTCCCATAAAAGACCTCACCTTTTTATGAATTTACGTATCTTTCTTCAATTAATAACTTTTTACTCTGTATAACCTCAACCTTATTTCCATCTCCAATAACAGTCCCATATTCAATAACACTTTCTTTATCAATTATTGTCTTATTAATTATTACGTTATCCTCAACCTCTGCATTAGCCATAATTACAGAATCCTTTACTATTGCATTTTTTCCTATCTTTACACCTGGAAATAAAATTGAATTGATAACTTTTCCTTCTATATTACAATTATTCATTACTAAAGAATTTTCTATATCCATATCATCATTAGTTATCTTAATTTCATCTTTTAGCCCTTTAGAATATATCTTCCATGAATTGTCAAAAAGATCAAATTTCCCTGCTAATATATCCATATTAGCTTCCCATAAACTCTCAACAGTCCCTACATCCTTCCAATAACCATTAAATCTATAAGCAAATAACTTTTCTTTTTTTAACATTTGAGGAATAATATTCTTACCAAAATCATTATCTGATAACTCATTATTTTCATCCTCAATCAAATATTGTTTTAATTTATTCCATTTAAAAATATATATTCCCATAGAAGCTAAATTACTTTTAGGTTCCTTAGGCTTCTCTTCAAATTTATAAATTGATAAATCTTCTCTTGTATTCATTATCCCAAAACGCGAAGCCTCTTCATTTGGAACCTGCATAACTGCAATAGTTGCATCAGCATTCTTTGCATTATGATATTCTAACATCTTTGCATAATCCATCTTATATATATGGTCTCCAGATAAAATCAATACATTTTCTGGATTATGTTTATCTATATAATTAATATTCTTATAAATAGCATCAGCAGTTCCTGTATACTCAGCTTCTTTAGATTGCAAGATAGCAACTTCTCCATTATTTTTATCTATTCCAAAGCTCTCTCCACTTCCAATATGCATTTCAAGCTCTTTTGGCTTGTACTGAGTTAATACCCCAATAGTTCTAATCCCCGAATTAATACAATTACTCAAAGGAAAATCAATTATCTTATAATTACCTCCAAAGTTTACAGCTGGCTTGGCTGTATTTTTAGTTAATAATCCAAGCCTCGTTCCTTGTCCACCCGCTAATATCATTGCTATTACTTGATTTTTTCTCATCCTTCCATCTCCTCCATTTGTTTCCGTACCATATATTATATTCTGTAAAAAAATGGATATTCCTTTTTTTGTAAAAAAATTTTTATAAATTTTTATAAATTAATTCTGAACCCCATATCCCAGTTGCATATTGTTTTATTGTCCTATCTGATGAAAATACACCAGAATGAGCAATATTAACTCCACAAATCTCCTGCCATTTATAAGGATTACTATACAATAAATCAATTTTATCCTGACATTTCAAATATGCTTTGAAGTCTTTAATTACAAAATATTCATCATTATATACAGTAAGACTGTCATATATATTTTTAAATCTTTCTTTATCATTGCAATATTTTCCATTTATTAAATCTTGAACAACTTCCTTAAGTCGTTCATCCTTATTTATTATTTCCATTGACGAATATCCGCCTTCTTGTACATATTTTAAGACTTCCATTGAATTTAAACCAAAAATAACAATATTACTTTCATTCACTTCATCTTTTATTTCAATATTAGCCCCATCTAAGGTAGCAACTGTAACTGCCCCATTCATCATAAATTTCATATTAGATGTTCCTGAGGCTTCCTTAGAAGCAGTTGAAATCTGTTCACTTACATCTGCTGATGGTATTATTTCCTCAGCAAGTGATACACTATAATTCTCCATAAAAACAACCTTTATCTTATCATTTATTCTTTTATCATTATTTATTACATTCGCTATGGAATTTATTAACTCAATTATGCTCTTTGCTAGATAGTAGCCTGGTGCTGCCTTACCTGCAAATATAAATGTTCGTGGATTTATACTTATATTAGGATTTTGGCATAATCTATTATATAAATCCATTATCCTAAGACAGTTTAAAGTCTGTCTCTTATAACCATGTATCCTTTTTACCTGTATATCAAAAATTGAGTCTGGATTAACTATTATTCCATTTGTTTTATAAATTTTCTTTGCTAATTGAACTTTATTATCCCTTTTTATTTTCATTAATTTCTCTTGGATATTTTTATTCTTAACAAACTTTTCAAAATTTAATAATTCAGTTGGATGCCTTATAAAGCTATCTCCAATAGTATCTATTAATAAATTGGTAAGTTTAGGATTACATTTTATAAGCCATCTTCTATGTGTTATTCCATTAGTTTTATTATTAAATTTATTAGGATATAAATAATAAAAATCTTTCATTTCTTCTTTTTTTAATATCTCAGTATGCAACTTTGCTACACCATTAACACTATGGCTTCCTACCACAGCTAAATGTGCCATTCTAACTTGCCCCTCTGCAATTATCGACATTCTAGATATCTTTTCCCATTGATTTACATACTTATTACATAGCTCTTCACAATATCTTTTATTTATTTCTTCTACTATCATATAAATTCTTGGCAATAATTCTCTAAACATTTCAATAGGCCATTTTTCTAATGCTTCTGCAAGTATTGTATGATTAGTATAGGATATTGTATTTGTAGTTATTCTCCATGCTTCTTCCCATGGAAGCTGCTCTTCATCTATTAATATTCTCATAAGCTCAGGAATTGCTAAAGTCGGATGAGTATCATTTATATGAATACTTACCTTTTCATCAAATATTTTTATTTCACCACCATGTTTTTTATAATGCTTTATTATACTTTGAACTCCAGCTGAAACAAAAAAATATTGTTGTTTTAGTCTTAGCTTCTTTCCTTCATAAAATGAATCCTCAGGGTAAAGTACCTGTGAAATTGCTTCAACTGAATTTTTATATTCAATAGCCTTTAAATATTCTCCTCTACTAAAAGAAGAATAATCAAATTCATTTGATAAAGGCTCAGCACTCCACAATCTAAGTGTATTTGCTATATCATTTTTATATCCAATAATGGGTGTGTCATAGGGTACAGCAAGTACAGCCTCATAATCGCTATGCTTAAAAATCAATCTTCCATCTTCTTTTGCAATATCAATTTTACCTCCGAATTTAACTATTTGAGCTTTATCTACTCTTTTTCTCTCCCATACATTAGTAGTTCTAAGCCAATTGTCTGATACCTCTACTTGACGCCCACCAATTATTTTCTGTTCGAAAAAACCATATTTATATCTAATACCACAACCATGCCCTGCAATGTTAAGTGATGCCATCGAATCCAAAAAACATGCTGCTAGTCTTCCAAGCCCGCCATTACCTAGCCCTTGGTCATGTTCATATTCTTCAAGCTCCTTTAAATCAATATTCAATTCTTCTAGTCCCTCTTTACATATATCCATAATTCCAAGGTTCATTAGTGCATCCTTTAAGAGTCTACCAAGCAAGAACTCCATTGAAAAATAATATACTTGCTTTTCACCAGTTGTATTATATTTTTTATTTGTTTTCATCCAATTTATAACCACATAGTCACGAATAAGACTTCCAAGTGCCTCATACTTTTGCTGATTATTACCTTCTTCAATTTCTTCTCCATGTAAATCACGATATTTATTTAGATAACTCTGTTTAAATGATTCCTTATTATTAAATATCAATAAATTCTACTCCTTAAAATTAATTCTATTAAAATTTTATTCATTTAATTTTTCAAATATACTATTAATACATAAAATATATTCCAAAAAACTCTATTTATATGGTATTATATTATTAAGAATGTGAAATTATAGAAAGGAGAGCCTTATTAAATTTTATGATAAAACGAATTATAGTAGGTATCTTAGTTTTTGCCCTTACCTTATCTGGTATCTTGTATTACAATATACAAAAAACAGAAGCTAAAATATCAGAATACGAAAAGGAAACCATTGAACTAGATAATAATTTTAATCTATACGCTGAATATAATGACAAATTAAATATGTTTATTAGTGAATACATAAATACTTATGTTAATACCTTTGGTGTTCAAAAGCAACTATACTTTCCTGAAGACTTTAAGGGCTTCACTTTTAAAAAATTATCTGATTCAGATGTAGAATATTTTTCAAAAAACAATAATCTTGAAGAATTTAATGAACTTTCTAAAAAGAATTGTGAAATAATAACTCTTATTAATGAAATTAGTGATTATTATTCTAATAAAAAATATCAAAAAGACTTTAAGGCAGGAGGAAGAGCTTATCATCAAAAATTTCTAACATTGTATAATGACTATAAAAAATTATATCTTGATTATAAGAAATGCCTAAATGAAAAAGAAATAAAATATTTAGAAGATATATCTAATCTATGTCTAAAAGGAAAAAATGAAGAAAAAGCTTATAAGCTAAAGAATTATATGCTTACAAAAATTGCTCTTTACTATACAGAAAAAAGTTTAGCTGAAATCAGCTAAACTTTTTTGTTTGATTATTTTGCATCAGGTGTTGTTTCTGGCTTTGGATACTCCTTACCCTTTGTATCTACCTTTATTGATTCAATTATTACATCTTTAACTGGCTTATCATTTCCTTGAGTTGGGTCAATTGTTTTAACTGTCTTAAGCTTTGTTAAAACATCTAAACCTGATATTGTTCTACCAAATGCTGCATACTGTCCATCTAAGCTTGGATAATCAGCTGTCATTATAAAGAACTGACTTCCTGCAGAATCAGGTGCCATGCTTCTTGCCATAGAAATAACTCCTACCTTATGTAGTAATTTATTTTCAAAATTATTGCTTGAGAATTCTCCCTTAATTGAATATCCTGGACCTCCAGTACCATTACCTGCTGGATCACCACCTTGAATCATAAAGTTATCAATAATTCTGTGAAAAGTTAATCCATCATAAAATCCTGAATTTGCTAATGAAATAAAGTTATTTACTGTGTTTGGAGCAATCTCTGGATATAATTCAACTTCCATTGTTCCATAATCCTTAACTACAATTGTAGCAATTGGTAAATCTTTAGTAGACTTAACCACATCATCTTGTGGAACGCTCACTAATTCCTTTTCAGTAGTTGTACTTGTTGATGAACTAGATGAACTAGCTGATGAACTACTTGAAGAAGTTGAACTCTTGCTACTACTTGATGAACTACTACTGTCACCACATCCAACTAAAGACCCTGCTACTAATGCTGTGCTTAATACAACAGTCATTAACTTAATCAATTTACTTTTTTTCATACTATATTCACTCTTTCTTTATATTATTTAATATGTTTTGTATATCACACCAATGATATCATTATATCAAATTTTATGAAAATTTCTACATTTTTTTAATAACATATCATATTGTTTATACATATATTGAACACTATTTTCTAAAAAGAAATAGTGCTTGATATATGGAATTAATAAAACAACGAATGCTAAATTTAATATAAACATTCCCATAGAAGGAAGTGCCATATTATATAAAAATATTGCTATCGTTAATATTGCAAAAAGAATTGTTACAAGCAGATGAATTAATCTCTCATGCTGAAAAAAGGATATCTGAACTAAATGCTTCTTTACTTCCTCTTCATAACTTATATTTTTATCTTCTGTTCTTATTAGAACATCTATTTGTTTAATATATTCCTTTACTCTTTTAGTCATAAATATATGGAGCAATTATTTTAATAAGTTATATAAAGTAGGACTTAAATTAAATTCTTTAATAAGCTCCTCTGCCTCCTTTATTGATTTTTTCTTTGTATCATTTGAAATATTAGCCTTTGTAGCTCTTATCAATATATTTTTAGGCGAATGTACCATATCTATAAATTCCATTATTTGTGTTTTATAACCCATATACTCTAAAAGATTTCCTCTTATCGCATCTGTCATTAATGCTGACATTCTCTCCTGAATTATTCCATACCTATTTATTATAGATAAATTTTCTGAATGTATCTGTTTATTTAACTCATGTTGACAACATGGAACTGAAAATATCATTTGAGCATTCCATTTTATAGCATTGTATAAAGCATAATCTGTAGCTGTATCACAAGCATGAAGTGTTATAACCATATCTACATTGTCAGAATACTTATATCCATTTATATCTCCACGTTCAAAAATCAAGCCGTCATATCCATATCTCTCAGCAATCTTATTACACTTATTAATAACATCATCCTTTAAATCAAGACCAACCATTTTTACATTTATATTTTTTATTTTTGTAAAATAGTAATATAAAACGAATGTCAAATATGATTTACCACATCCAAAATCAATTACAGTCAATTCCTTATAATCCCTCTTTTTTATCTCGTCATCAATGATTTCAATGAATCTATTTATCTGCTTATATTTATCATACATTGAGTTGATAACCTTCCCATCCTTTGTGAAAATCCCTAAATCTATTAATGGTTCAATTATCATACCTTCTTTTAAAATATAATTTTTTTGTTTGTTATGCTTTAAATTTATAAGCTTAGTATTATTATTGCTTTTTTTACCTAAAAAAATCTTTCCTTTTTTAGATATCTTTAAATCATAAGTACTATCCTTAGACCAAGCTGAAGCTTGCTTGTAATCAAAAGATAAATACTCTATCAATTTTTCATTAAGCATATTAATTTCTATATTTTGATGAAATACTTGCTTATCTGTATATTTTTCTATTTGATAGTATTTCTGATTATTTTTTTCTTTCAAAACAAATATTATCTTATTATACTTATTTTCTTTGTTTACTTTATTACTAATTACAACCTTAACTAATTGTTCACTAGTCATCTTTTCAATTGCCTCTAATAATTCCTTCACTCATATCCCCTCCAAAAAAAAATTGCTATATACAATATGTATATAGCAATTATATCACAGAATTCTATACATTTTCTTCTATCAATTTATCTACAACCTCAACTAATTCTTCAATTTCAGGTTTGCTAAGCTGTGCATCTGCTTTAACAGATTCACCCTTATGTCTTAATTCATCAGTTATTAATGAAGAGAATATTACAACTGGTAATTTCTTTAATACTATATCCTCTTTAATCTTTCTTGTTAAAGTTAATCCATCCATCTGTGGCATTTCTATATCTGTAATTAATAAATGAGCTTCTTTTATGAAATCTTCACCCAATCTCTCCTCTAAGCTCTTTAAATAATCAAATGCTTCTTGACCATCATCACATATCTTTAAATTTTTAAAACCTGCTTTTGTTAATGTATCCTTTAATAAGCTTCTAATTAGAGCTGAATCATCTGCAAGAACTAACTTAATATCTGACCTATCCTTATAATGTACCTCAACTAATCTATTAGCTGATATTCCACACTTTGGAGCAATATCTGTTACTATCTTTTCAAAGTCTAACATCATAATCACTTTTTCACCCAATAATATGTTTCCGACTACTAATGAATTATTTGATAAATCATCTGGTTTTCTTATTTCATTCCACTTAATTCTATGAACACCGATTATATCATCAATGTTGAAAGCAACCTTAATCTTATTAAACTCACATACTATAACCTTGGAACCTATCTTTTTTGTAGTCATTCTTGTCAAAATATACTTTAAGTCAATAAGTGTTAATATTTCTTCTCTACATAATATAAGCCCCATTATCTCCTTCTTGCTATCTGGAATTTTTGTTAATGTTTCCATAGGCATTTCGATAATTTCTTTAACCTTTACTACATTTATTGCATAATGTATACCTTCGACTAAAAATTCAATAACCTCTAATTCTCCTGTTCCTGCTTCTAATAAAATTTCATCACTCATATTTTGTACACCCCTTGCTTTTACTTAATTCTAATACCACATACCTATATTATATCATTAAAAATGAACTATTAACTATTTAATAATACTTATTAACAAAAAGTTTACTTTCATATATTAAAAAGGTATGCTAAGTTAAAAGCATACCCTTTCTTACTTTACTATACTATATCATTACAGCCTGCTATACAGTCTGAATTTCTACTTGTGTTTCTGCAATTAACCCCTTGAGGATTAGTAAATACAGCAATTTCTTCTGAAGTTGTATGACGTATACTGCTATTAACTAAAAAAGAATATCCTACTGTTGCACAAATTCTTCCTTCTCCACTTTCTCCATAAGTCTCACTAGTTTCTACACAATCTGCTGAAAGACAAGTTGTAAATTTAATATTTGCATTTACTGTACTTGAATTTCTTGGAACACCTATACTACCATATAGATTTATTGGTGTAAAGTTTAATCCTACTGATTTATCGTTAGAAGAGCATTGACATCCACATTCACAACAATCCTTTTTAGTAATTTCAACTGGACAACCTCTCCTATTGCATTTGCTATCATTATATCTTTTAGTTGCTGTAAAAGGCCTACATCCTATTCTACCTTTTATTTTTACAACTAAATCATCAACAAAGAACCTTACTCCCTGCTTAAATACTCTTACCTTTCTATTTGGTCTTCCACTACATCCTGCATTACAAATCTGTCTTGGAACTACTCCCTCTAATTCAGTAAATAAAGTATCATTTTCACATTTATCATCTTTGTCCATACAATTGCATTTCTTAGGACAACATCCAACATTTACAAAATCACTAGCTTCCTTTGCTGTAAAAATAACGTCCTGCATATCATATCTTACACGCACTTTTCCTTCTCCAATTGAATCTCTTTCGTATAATTCATCATCTGATTTAATTCCTATAAAATCATAGCATAGCCTGACTTCTTGTATACAAATCGAATCACCTAAGCCATATCTACCACAAAAATCTCCATCTATTTCAAAAATTTCATCTTTATCAGCAAATTGTAATGTGTCTAAATATACACAATCAAATATTTTTTCTGCTAAAACCCCAACACATCTTGCATTACATATATTGTTACAAGGCACCTCTATCTCTGAAGATAAATCATCTGGACAATTTAATTTATATTCCTCATTATTACAACATTCACCACCTACTAATCCTTGGCGTCTTCTTTCTTCCATTTTTGGTTCCTCCCAATTTTTTCTATTATATGATTATCTTATGATTATAATTTGTATTTGTTTCCACAATAATCTAAACTTTAATATTGCTAATACATACTATGTAACATCCTAATAAAAGTGGAATAAATTATTATAAATAATACTTCAAGGTGCACTATGACTCTAGCTACCTATTCTATTAATAAAAAATACTCAATTTTATTTCCTTATACCAAAAAAATTAACAAAGTTATTCACATTTTCCTATATTTAAATAATAATTTTACTAACACCTGTGAATTAATTCATTATTATTATGATAAAAAATGGTATAAATTTAATATTGATAGATTAAATTATGATATATTATCAAACTTTTCACTAATATTTAACAAAGGTAAACCCCATATATTTTATATAAAAAAAACTGACTCTGGAAGTGATATCTATACTACATGCTTTGATCCTTTAAAAAGAAAATACTCAAAGTTAAAACAAATTACTAAAAATAATAAATCTAAGGTTTATTTATCTACTATTTACTTTAATGATAAGTATCATATATGCTTTTCTGAAAAAAATGCTAATAAATATTATTGTACTTATGCCAAATACTCATCAGATTTTAATTGCACTGAGTACGCCCATCTATCTCACAATTTACTGTGCGAATTTCCACACTTTATTTTAGAAAATAATTCATTAAAAATTATATGGAGAGAATATAATCAGATATTAAAAAAAGAAATAATATAAAAAAACTACACACTAACTATTTAGTGTGCAGTTTCTCTATACTATGCTATTGTACCATTTAGGATACTAAATTTATCTATAGCTACAACTGTTCCTGTTGAATTTAAATTACCAGCACCTAAAACTTCAATTGTAATTGTATGTCTAGTGCTTGTTAATCCTGTTAATGATAAAACAAGTTGCTTATTCTTTTCAGTTGCATTATAAAAATCAACATATTGTGATTTTCCATCAACTGTTACCTTTGCCATTCCCCTATTAGGTGCTTTACTACCATAAATCTTGATTCCTGTTCCAGTAAACTTGAAT
>JALENK010000086.1 GCA_022767515.1 Clostridium sp. | reverse complement strand
AAAAAAGTTAATTAATTATTATGTAAAGTGTAAAGATTTATCTTTGCACTTTATGTAATATATTTACAAATAAGCAAAGAGGTGAAAGTAGTGGCTAAAGGTTCAGACATAAAGGCAAAATTAAGCAAGAATTTAGTAAGCAAGAAAGTTGAAAAGCCAAGAGATGTTGTGTGCTTTGATATAGGATCAAATACTACAAAAATAGTTGAAGGAAAGTATTCTAAAAGTAGGCTTCAAGTATATAGAATGTATACTATGCCAACTCCAGAGGGTACTATAGAAGATGGTAAGATAATAAATGAGATGGATTTAAAGAATGCTTTAGGGGCATTTTTAAGAAAAAAAGGAGTTAAAATTAAGGATGCAGTTTGTACTACTAATTCCTCTTCGATAATTAGCAGAGAAATAGTAATTCCAGTAGTAGAAGAAGATGAAATAGATACAGTAATTAAGTATGAAATTGAGCAATATTTACCAATAAGATTGGAAGATTATGTTATTCAATATAAGATTATTGAAAAGATTGCTGACAGTGAAGGAGCTAAATATAAAGTAAACGTTGTAGCATATCCACAAGTAGTTGCAAAAAGTTACTTTGATTTATTAACTGCATTAGATATGAATCCATTTATATTAGATGTAAACTTTAACTCATTAAACAAGATTTCATCTTATTCACATATGACTAATGGTGGTACTGTTGCTTTTGTTGATATGGGAGCAACATCTATTAATGTAACAATCTTCAAGGATGAGAAAATAGATTTTACAAGAATTATTAAATATGGTGGGAATAATATTGATTATGCGCTTAGCACAAAATTAGATATGTCAATAAAAGCAACAGAATCAGAAAAGATAGAAAAAGCAAGTTTGATAAGAGTAAGTGAGGATGATGTACTTAATCTAACGCTTGAAGAGACCATGGATGATATGCTTGGGGAATTAGAAAGAATTCTTCAATTCTATAATAACCAATCTGTTGGTAAGAAGATAGAAAATATAATTGTGTTTGGTGGAACTTCTAATATCGAAGGAATTGAAAGATATATGGAAAGAAAGTTAAACATAAAAACAATAAAAGTAAATTCGTTATCAGGAGTTGACTTTGCTGAGAGAACAGACTCAAGCATTGGAAGATATTTAAATGCTCTTGGTGCTATCATAAGAATGTAGGGGGGATATGCGGTGAATAGAGATATGAACTTCTTTAGACCGTTTGCATCTAAGAGAAGAGGAGAAAATACACAATATGATAAATATGTGTATCTTTTTGCAGGAGTAGTATTACTAGTTATAATAGTAACACTTGCATATAATTCAATAGTATTATTTTCAACTAAATCAGATATCGAAGATTATAATGCTAAGTATAATGATGCAGAATTTCAGGCAAAGCTTCAAGAATCAGATAAAGTAAATGACCAATTAGATAAAATAGCAAAATATGAGGAAGATTTAGCTGTAATATTAAAGGCAATAGATTCTAGAGATGTTGTTACAACAACAGTGGTAAATGCAATTAAATCTACTTTACCTACTGACGTTTCTATTGATTCGATTAATATTAATAATTCACAAATAGTAATTGCTGCGAAGTCAAAGTCAATGGAGCCAATTTCAGAATTTGAACATAATTTAGCTGAGCTTCCATTTGCAGCTGGTGCATATATCTCAGGAATTACTGGAGAAGAAGATGCTCGTGCCTTCAATGTAGTCGTAACATTAAAGGAGGTAAAATAGATGAACATAAGTAATAAAGAAAAGAATTTATTGATAGTTGTAGTAGCAATTTTATTAGGTGTGGTATATTACTGCTTTGTATATACTTCACAAGTAGAATCAATTGATACTAAAAAGAAAGAACTTGCTGAAATTCAGGAAAAGTATGAAAAGGCTAAATCAGATATAGATACCTTAGAATCAAGAAAACAAAAGGTTGAAGAAAAGGTAACAACATCAATAACTAAGACATCAATGTTGTATCCAGCACTTATTCAAGAAAATATTCAACTTGAAATTAATAAAATGATAAAAGATTGTGGTCTTGAAGTAGATTATGGTTTCTCACCAATTAAAGTAGAAGAATTACAAAATCTTACTCCAATGCCTGAAATGCTTCCTTTTACAGTTTTTCAGCCATCTGTTAATTCTGTAAAGAATCAAGTATTAGCTGAGGCTCAAACAGATGAGGAGAAAGTAGGGGCAACAGAGGGTGTTACTTGTGAACACTATACAGTTACATTAAAGATAAAGAAAGCAACTGATGCAAACTTAGTTAAATTCTTACAAACTTTAGAAGATTCTGAAAGAATGATAACTGTAACAAATATGGCATTAGCACCTAAGGCAGAGGATGAATTAGAAGGAACTCTTACTTTCGAATTCTATGGAGTACCAAAGCTTGCATCTAGCAAAGAAGATGAAAGTTATTTAGAATGGACATTAAAGAATATTTATGGTAAAGATAGAATATTCAGTACTGGTTCAGCAAGTGGAAGCATTGAAGATAAAAACAAAAAGGGACAAAATGATTTCGTTGCAATGTTAAAATCACCAGCTTCAGAAATGAACACATTCTCAATGGGAAGAGCTAATGATAAGGTTACAGCAACATATATTTACAATGATAGTTCAGATGTTATTGATGTTAATTTAACAATTACAGAAGTGGATGGAAAGTTATACTTTAAGTACAGTACACCAACAAGCAATTATCCAACAACTGGCAGTGAATATGGTGAAGAGTTTACACCAAATGATAAGGATATTCGTTTTGAAGTTATAAGTGAAGCAAGAACTGGAACAGATGATACTTCAGGAATAAATCTTCATATTGTAAACAATACTGCAGATAGAAAAATAATTGTTAAAAAGACTGATGATGATTCTACTAATCCAAGAATTAATGTTACTCAAGAGGGCGGTACAGTTAACGTAATCTAAAAGTAGGTGGATAGTTATGAAAATGAAAAGTAAAGGTATGACCTTGATTGAAGTAATTATTAGTATAGCAATTTTAGCAATAGTATTGATACCTATAGCAAATGTAGGTATCAGTGCTATAAAGACTAATAAAAAAGCTGATATGAAGCAAAAAGCAGGGGAAGTTGGACAGAAAGTTTTAGAACAAGTTGGTATGTATGATACAATGACAGAAACTAAAACTGGTGGAGTTAAGAAAATAACTTTAGGAATAGGAAATGGTTTAATCTTAACAGAAACTACAGATCCTTCAAATGGTCAAAAAATTTATAAAGGTTCTCTTGAGGATAGTGCTACAGGAAATGACTTTACTGTAAATGTTGCTTTAAAGAAAAATAGTGACCAGTCTTCAGCAAAATGGTTAAATGTTGCAAAAGAACTAAATAAATATTATAATATAATATATATAGGTGAAACTGACGATAAAAGTTCTTATTGTTTTTCATGGGTTAGACCAGGTGAAGGAGGGGAATCAAAGTATTTTACTACAAAGTGTACAGACACAATAGCTAATTTTTTGAAAAATGATACGGGAGCATACAATTGTTATTATAAGTTTTATATAAATCAAAATTTGGAAATTGAGTTAAAGAAAGTGTTCCCAGATAGAGATCAAACAATTGATATAATTCAACCGTTAAATATTGTGAGTTACGCTCAAAAAGAAATTGCTTTAGATGCTGCATATGACACTACAAAGGATAAAAAATTCTTATTTATATTGGGTGAAAACTTTACTAGTGGTACTACTGATTCATTAATTAATATCTCTATTGAAAGTAAATTTGATGGCGAAATTGAATTTGACGTAATGAAGGAAAGTAATAAGACAACTGGAAAATACAATTTTAATATTTTACAGTCTAAAAAGCCTGTAACAGTAAGAGCTGTAAATCAGTTAACTTATCAAACAAAAGATATTGGAAGCTTATATGATATTTCAGTAAGCGTTCATGAGAAGACTAGTGACGGCGGTGGTGCAAGCCTAGACGGAGAAGGTCTATTTGATGGAAGTGTTAGCAAGAATATTCTTGTTAATTAAATTTTATGGGGTGGTGATGAAAAGTGGTAAAAAGGAGAAAGAAAAAAGGTTCGAGTCTTGTAATGGTAGTTATCATTACAGCCATGATATTTACTTTTGCGACATCTATGATAGCCATGGTAACAGGGGATTATAAGGCAAGGCTTAACGAAAGTAAGGAACTTCAAAATCTGTATCAATCAGAGGCAGGTCTTGATCTTGTGTACAACACTATAATTAAAAACAGTGATACTGCTACAGAGTATGCAAATAAGCAGGTTTTTGATTATATTGCAGGAATTAAAGATGTAAATTCTATTGCTGATAGTGATGAAAAGATTTACGAAGTACTTAACAAAAAATTCAAAGAAAACTTTATTAAGTTTTTAGGAAAACATGAAACAGTTAATAATACTACTAATTTATCTGATTTAAAGGCTACTAATGAGGGGGCAGAAAATAAGGTAGTTCCAAATAGTGTTATTAGTATTACTGATGATAGGGACGAGTATTATAATAATAATTTATTATATGCTATTATGAATCTACAATACTTAACTTATGAAAGTACTGATGCAAATGTAGAGATTAAAAATGAAAACTTAAAATGGAATCCAATTTCAAGAGAGATTAAGGATAATCAAATTGCTGAAATTAAAGTAATTGGCTATGAAGTTGATATGACTAATTATAAGATTACAGTTCAAGTTGAGTCTACATTTAAGACAGATTCTTCAAAAAATCCAACATATCTAGAAAACAAGAAGACTATAAAGACTAAATATATTGTTAATGCACCTAATTATGCACAAAACTACGGTATCTCAGCAGATGTAAAGGACATTAATCTATATGATGCATCATCAAAGGCAATAGTTGCTGATGGTAATTTATATATAAAAAATGCTGGTACAGTAAATGTTAACGGTGGAGATATTTGGATTAAAGGTACTGATACAAATGAGTCAAAAACATCATTATATTCATTTGATAAGTATAGAAGTGGTATATTCATTAATAACAGTTCATTTAAGGTAACAGATGGTAAAATCTATACAAATGCTACTTTTAATTTAGAGAATAATGCACATGCAAATATTAAAGATTTATATGCAGTAAATGCATATATTGGAGCACAAAGCGTTGGAGCAGCTTCAAATAATAATACACTAGATGCAGAAAATGTTATAACAAACAATGATATAGCATTTAACTCTCCAAATAGTAATATTACAATTGGTAATTACTATGGTATCAATGATAAAACTATTGAAAGTGGTGTTATTGATAAGGCAGATGCTGCAATGAAATCAAGTACTATAATTGTAAATAATGACAAGAATAGTGCTAATAGTACAATTAATATTGGTAAGGCTGTAGTAATGGGTGTTGCTTACATTGAAACAGATAAGGCTTATCAAACTGGTGAATCAGTAGCTATTAGGGGTAATTATGCTGCATATGAATATATTTTACCAGGATATATTGATAAGTTTAAGTTAGAACAATATAGTACAGCTGAATATAAGGCACAGTTTATTAAACATAAAGATGGTTCAGATTTAACAGTACAAGAAAAAGCTGATTATTTTAAAGAATATTACAATACACAAATTGATGGTAGTAATTTTAGCTTTAGTGATGGTGGTATTACAATCAATACTTTAAAATCTGTAGGAGCATCAGCAACTAAAAATGGTGTTGATTCAGGTAAAGGTATTGATGGAATTGATGGAGATACTTTAAGAGAGATTAGTTCTTTTAAAAAAGAATATGCTAAGAATGTATATGCGATGGGTGATTTAGACGGTGATGCTGCTCAAATGGAAGCATATAATGCAAATGTAGTTAAAAACACAGTAGCAAGTTCTATTAATTTTGATAAATTAGTTGATTATGTTTCAGATAAGGAACTTGAAGATTTAAGATTAAAAGAAGGTCAACTTATATTAAACAAGGATGCTGATAAAACAGTACATGTATATTCTGATAGAATTGAACTTTTAGATAAGGATTCTAATGTATTAAATACAATCAGATTAGCTTCAGGTAAGGATACACATAAGGCTATGATAGTAACAAAGGGTAATGTAGTAATTGGTGATGGTAATAAGATTGTTAATTACAATGGAACAATTATTTCAGCTGGTGATGTGACTTTTGAAGGTTCTGGAGTTAAGAATATCACATACACACAACAAACTATAGTAGATATTTCAGCTAAGTTCTATTACTATATAGATGGTGTATTTAATGGAAATCCAGTTTTAGTTCAAGTAGGTAAAGATACATTAATTTCAAAGGGAATAAATAATCAAACATCATATAAGCAAAATGAAGGTTCAGCTACTGAAAATTCAACTGTTACAGATGTTTATTACAAATCTAATGCTAAGTATGATGCAGATACTTATTTAAAGAAAGGACTTTGGCAGTTAGTTAAAAATAAAGCAGATTCTCAAATTGATAGCTAAAGTTTTGAGGTAGATTAAATGAATAAAAAATCAAAAGGTATGACATTAGTAGAGATAATTATAGCAATAGCCTTAACTACAACTGTATTAATTGTAATAGGAACATTTTTCTTTACTAATTCAAAGATGTTGAGTACGGCGGATGTTAAATCCGAATTACAAAAGGATTCAGATAATATACAGACAGAACTAGTTAAAATAGGCAGTGAGTCAAATGGTATTTCTAAGATTAAGTATGATCCTGATCCTTCAGGTGTCTTACAAAGTTCATCTAGTGTAACCTACCAAAGTTTGGTGGGAACTGAAAAGCAACTGCCTGTATATGAACTTTATTTTACTCACTATACTAATGAGGCATTAACTACAACTAAAGAGTATAAATTCGTACTAAATAAGGATGTAGGAGCAGAAACAGGGAAATTGACATTAACTTATCAAAATGGTACAGAAAAAGTTCTTAGTAAAAATGTAGTAGATTTTAAAATTAAGCCAATAGGTGTAGAAAAGATTGCAGATGTTGAATTGAAGAATCATAAATTTGATGAAACAGAAGCAATTGAAGTGGTAGTAAATTTGAGAAAGAAGAGTGGATTCGTAGATGAAACTCTTCCAGTAAATGTGGTTATTAATATGAGAAATAAGGATGCCATAAGTCTTTAAAGTATACTATGGCATCTGAAAAATAATAAGGGGGATAGTTAAATGAGAAAAAAGTTGGTAAACAAAACTAGTATCAAGAATATTTTTATAAGAAAATCAACTTGGATTCTAGTGGCTATTTTTATAGTCGGAATAATTACAATACCTTCGTTTATATCAAAAGCTGGCAGTGGGTCAAGAAGTGTAGATTATGCAAATGAAATAAGAGTATTAGAAATAGAACCGGGTAATAAATTTCTTTTTACAGCAGGAAAACAAAAAGTTAATGGTCAGAATGTTAATGTTACACAGATGTCAATGCCAGAATTTATAAGTACTGTGGATCAATTAACTGGTAAGTATGATGCAGTTGTAATTGCTAGAGAGAAGTCAGGTTTAGCTTCTGAATTTAATATATTTAAGAAAACAGAATACTTTGATTATTCAGCTCCATTTACAAATCATTTAGATAAGGCTAAATATCTTAAACAATTGACAGACGAAGGAAAAGATCTAATAAACTTTGAAGAGTGGATGAAGCTTCCATATTCATATGGCGGCGAAACAGATAATGGAAGAGTATTTGATGAATATTATTCAGAAAATGATATAACAGACAGAAGAGCAAAAGATGTAATAAGTATGATTGAAAATAATCAATTGGTTTACATCGATGAAAATATAATTAATTCAACTTCACTTAATACTACTAAGCTTGTTAAGAATTTTAAAGATAAAACTAGCAATATAGTACCTCGTAGTAGCATAAGTCTTTCAAATATAGTGGAAGCTTATAACTCAAATGATAGTAAGAGAGCATATATTTCAAAGTTAGAAGCTTCTAATGATGATTCTAATGTGAAGAATATAGGTTCTGATGGTAAGGTTTATGGTTCTCCTAATTCAAGAAATATGGAATTTACAATAACAGTTCCAGATGGAGCAGATGCATATAAAGCTAATTTATATTTTGATATAAATGCTGATGGAATTTATACTGAAAATGAAATGGAAGATACATTTGACCTATCAAATTCAAAGTACAATATGGGTAATAATAGATATACAATAAACGCCACTATGGATGTAACTTTTGTTGGATACCTAGATTGGAAAATTGAACTAGTTAATAAACAAAGTGGTAAAATATCAAGTTATGTTACTTTTAATACAGTATTCAAAGCATTAGAAGGGCATAGAAAAGGAATAAAGGTATTACAAATTCATCCAACA
>JALENK010000065.1 GCA_022767515.1 Clostridium sp. | reverse complement strand
TCAACAATGCATAGACTTCTTCATAAGACAACATCAATAACAAGAGATTTATTTGTATATAATGAAGAAGATGAAGATATTATGGATATAATTATTGAAAGACTTAATAAGATAAGAGAAGAATATATAAATACAACAGATGGAACTAGACAGAACGAATTAATTAGAAGAGCTAAACAATTACTTCCAGAAGGGTTCTTACAATTAAGAACGGTTGATACTAATTATGCAGAACTGAGAAATATGGTTATGCAGAGAAAGAATCATAAATTAAAGATGGAATGGCAAGAAGTGTTCTGTAAGTGGGTTACAACCTTACCTTATGCTAAGGAATTAATTTTCTTTGGTATTGAAGATGAATATGAAAGAATAATTAATCTATAATAAGCCTATAGAAAAACACCTCAATTGAGGTGTTTAGTTTTTATTTTTATTTTCAGATATAGCAGAATAAATAGCGCTGAATACACCAAATAATATTCCACATATTGGCCATATTATCCATGTTTTTGACCAACAATTAGTAAAGAAACTTATAAATAAATAAAATCCTGCAACTAGTGGCCAAAATATGCTAGCTATTGTTCCTAAAAATTTGTTTTTTTCTATTTTTTGGGGAGCAAAATCGCCTGTTTTTAATAATTGTTGATAAGATGTATCAATTGTTCCAACAGTAATAAATTGATATACACCTAAAGCTATAAATAAGAATAATAAGCTTGAAATTAAATCTATATAGGCTTCATTAGTGGTTACAGCATCAGCAATAATTGGTGGAATTACTGAGAATATACAAAGAAGCACACCAGTAACTATTGAACGTCCGAATTTTGTGCGAAAAATATCATATTCTTTTTCTAGAAATGCTTTAGTTGTAGAAGTAAGGTTAAATGGTTTTTTAGTTAAGTCATCATACTTTTGAATTTTTAAACCAGAAGTAATAAATAGTGCAACAGCAATCATTATAAAAATAAAGAAAGGAATACAAGATATGTTATTAGCTAAATTTTCATCAGATATTATATGATTTAATAAAAATTTTGAAATTAAATAGGAAGCAGATGAAAGTATACAAAGAAGGACTCCAATAGCAATATTTTTACCAGTAACTTTCTTTACATTCAAATAATCACGTACTTCTTCCATAGAAAGAATTCTTGAGTTTTCGTCAGGTTCATCTATTTTAATTCCCATTTCATTAATTAATTCATCAATATTTCCAAATTCAGAAATTACAATACCTATTGCTTCATTTTCTGTTTTTCCTTGAGCTTTTAATTCATTATATTTATCTTCCATATTATTTAGTAAATCATTTTTTAAGCTATTTATTTCGTCTGTTTTTGGCAAGTTTAGAAACATATTATCTAAATAAGTTTTAATTGTGTCCATTAAGAAACATCTCCTTTAATAAATTTGTCAATTACTTCTTTTGTAATAAGCCACTCTTGGCATTTTTCTAAGTAATACTGTTTGCCTTTGTTAGTAATTTTGTAGTATGTTCTCTGTTTACCATTAGTTTCATTACCAGAATAAGATTCGATATAACCATTTTTTTGCAATCTGTTAAAGGCAGAATATAAAGTCGTTTCCTTTATTATATATTTTTCTTGCGACAATTCTTTTATCCTCTTAGAGATTTCATATCCATATGAATCATATTCTAGTAAAAGAAATAAAATGATAGTATCATTATAACCTCTTATTACATCACTACTTATCATATCAACGTCTCCTTATATTTAATTTTTCCAAATTACCCCCATTTTGGTCAGTTTTGCATATCTATTACGAGCAAAGTCTTAGCCATATTAATAGCCCCCTTTAATATAAAATTACTATATCAGATGTACTACGTCTGTCGTTGTAATTATATTATCATTATTACTACGACAGGTCAAGTAATTTTTTAAAATTTTAGCATAATATGAAATAATTTAGAAAATGTGATATAATTAAAACAGTATTATATTTTATAGGAGTGTGATTTTTTGAGTAGTTATACAACGGAAATAGTGCTGCTCATAGTTTTACTAGGATTATCAGGATTTTTCTCTATGTCGGAAACAGCATTAATGGCGATAACTAAAATACGAATGAGGACAATGTTAGATGAAGGAGTTAAAGGTGCCAAGCTTTTGGATAAATTATTACAGAATCCAAGTAAATTATTAAGTGCTATACTAATTGGAAATAATGTTGTAAATATCGGTGCATCAGCTATTTCAACAACATTAACTGTTAAATTAATGGGTGGAAGCGATGTAGGAGCCTTAGTTGCTACAGGTGTAATGACAGTATTGGTATTAATATTTGGGGAAATTACGCCAAAAACAATAGCTAAAATGAATGCTGAGAAAGTGGCATTGAGGGTTTCTAGACCTATTAATATAATTTCTATTATATTAAAACCTTTAGTTTTTATTTTTACAGCTATATCTTCAGTAGTAATTAAGTTATTTGGAGGAGATGCTTCAGGAAGTGATCATTACATAACTGAAGAAGAGTTAAAAACAATAGTTGATGTTAGTGAAGAAGAGGGAGTCCTTGAAAACACTGAAAAGGAAATGATATTCAATGTATTTAAATTTGGTGATATTCAAGTTGAGGATATAATGATTCAAAGGGTTAATATAACAGCTTTGAATAAGGATATTACTAAAGAAGAATTATTTGATACAATAAAAAAGGAACAATTCTCTAGAATTCCGGTATATGATGAAACTATTGACAATGTAGTAGGCGTGTTAAATGTTAAAGATTTGATACTTTTAGAGGATAAATCTAAGGAATTTAATGTTATGGATTATACAAGAGAACCATTTTATACTTTTGAATTTAAAAAAGTATCTGAATTATTTACTGAGATGAAAAAGACTAGAAATCATATGGCAGTTGTGCTAGATGAATATGGTGGAACTGTTGGAATTGTTACAATGGAAGATTTGGTGGAAGAAATCGTTGGTGATATTGAAGATGAATATGATGAAGCTAAAGATAAGAATATAAGAAAGATTAAAGAGAATGAATACATTGTTGAAGGAAGTACAAGAATAGATGAATTATCTGATTTATTAGGTTTTGAGATAGAATCAGAAGAGTTAGATTCGGTTGGAGGATTAATTATTGATTCTATAGGAAGAATGCCAAAAGAAAAAGAACAGATAGAAATAGAAAATGTTAAGTTTATAGTAGAAAAAGTAAAGAAAAATAGCATAAAGAAAGTTAAAATCTTAATATAAAAAAATAGCATATTCCAATATTGGATATGCTATTTTTATAGGAGTAATAAGAAATGGATTATATGAAAGAAGCAATATTAGAAGCAGAAAAGGCATTAGAGGAAGAAGAAGTTCCCATAGGAGCTATTATAGTTAAAGATAATAAAATAATAGCTAGGGCTCATAACAAAAAAGAACAATTAAATGATGTAACTAGGCATGCAGAAATTATTGCTATTCAAAATGCATCAAAGTTTTTAGGAGATTGGAGATTAAATGAGTGTGATATGTATGTTACTTTAGAACCATGTATTATGTGTATGGGAGCAATAATACAATCTAGAATTTCTAAATTATATATTGGAACTTTTAATCAAGAAATGGGTGCTTGTGGTTCTGTAATTAATTTAAGTGATAATAGAAAAGTTAATTGTTTCGTCAATACAATTTGGTGTAATGATGTAAGATGCAGTGAAATTTTAAGTCGATTTTTTGAAAGTAGGAGAAGATAAAATATTTTTACTTGATGAATTGCTTAGTTTGTGTTATTATTAAATAGCTGTACTAGATGGGGAGTTAGCGGTGCCTTGTAACCTGCAATCCGCTATAGCAGGATTTAATTCCCTAGGGCGGTAATAAATTGATTTGGTCTGACCTATATAAGTGGTGTTGAGAGTCGGGTCCCACGCAACAGAACCCATGAACCTCGTCAGGTCTGGAAGGAAGCAGCGATAAGTGGTCACTTTCGTGTGCCGTGGATCAATCTGGCTTGAGCTAACTGTATAGGTAACGCTTATTGGTTTGTTATCAATCTGGGGTGTACAGTTTTATATTTGAATTATTAGAGTGTAAGTTTTCAAAAACTTACACTTTTCTTTTTAATGTTAAATATTTATAAGAAATATTGCTACTAGATACATAATTAGGAGATTCTTCTACTATTGTAAACTTATTTAAATCAAAGTTTGGAAAGAATGTATCACCATTAAAAATAGCATCTATCTTAGTTAAATATAATTTTTTACAATAATTTATAAATAAATTATAGATTTCTCCACCACCAATAATAAAAACTTCTTCATCAGAGTCATAAAAGTCTGAAATAATAGTTTTAAAATCATATACAATCTTTACTTCTTTAGAATTCACCTTATAGTTTTTATTTTTTGTAAGTATTATATGTTGTCTTTTAGGAAGAATTCCTGGAAGTGATTCAAAGGTTTTTCTACCCATAATTATTTTTGAGTTTAGAGTTATCTCTTTGAAATGTTTTAGGTCTTCTGGAATGTTCCAAAGCAGTTTATTATCTTTTCCTATAACATTATTTTTACTTATAGCAACGATTATAGATATCATAAATTATCAGTCCTTTCAATTACATTATATCAGTACTATAGAAATTGATAAAATTCATTCTGATATTTTCATCATTTGGTGTATAATATACAAAGAGATATTTTTTAAGAGGTGGAAAAATTGGCATATACAGCATTATATAGAGAATGGAGACCTAAATATTTTAAAGATGTGGTTGGGCAGGAACATATAACAACAACATTAAAAAATCAGATTCAAAATAATAGAATAGCACATGCATATCTTTTTTGTGGAACTAGAGGTACAGGTAAGACTTCTACAGCTAAGATAATGGCAAAAGCATTGAATTGTTTAAACAATAAGTATGGAGAGCCTTGCAATGAATGTGAAATGTGCAAAAGGATTAATAGAGGTTTAGCTATAGATGTAACAGAATTAGATGCAGCTTCTAATAATGGTATAGATAAAATAAGAGATATAATTGATGATGCTAAATATCCACCACAAGAAGCAAAATTTAAGGTTTATATTATGGATGAGGTTCATATGCTTTCAATTGGAGCTGTAAATGCATTTTTAAAAACATTAGAAGAACCACCAGAAAACATAATTTTTATTTTAGCTACCACAGATCCTCAAAAGCTTCCTATAACTATTTTATCTAGATGTCAAAGATTTGACTTTAGAAGGATAGGAACTAAGGATATAAGACAGAGCTTAAGGAAAATTGTAGACTATAAGGGTGTTTTAGCTGATGATAGAAGTTTAGAGCTTATTGCAAGAGTGTCAGATGGAGCTATGAGAGATTCTCTTAGTATACTAGATCAAGCAATTGCAATGGGTGATGGAAAAGTAGAATATGATGAAGTAGTTTCAATGCTTGGTATGGTGACAAACGAAAGCTTGTTTAAGATTACTAATGCTATTTTTGAAAGAAATATTGAGAAGGCTGTAAGTATAATAGAGGAAGTGGTTTTATCAGGAAAGGATATGTACCAATTTTTAAGGGAGCTTATTTCACATTTTAGAAATCTTCTAATGGTAAAGGTTACAAGTAACCCTGAAGAAGTTTTAGATATGTCTATGGAAAATATAGATTATGTAAAAAAGCAAGGTTCTGGTGTAAGGACTGAGGAAATTATGAGAAATATCAGAATTCTTCAAGAGGCAGAGGGGAATGCTAAGTTAAGTAAAGAGTCTAGATTATACTTAGAATTAGCAATAATTAAGATGTGTAAAATTGAATATGATACATCAAGTGAAGTGATTTTAGCAAGAATAAATAAACTAGAAGAAGGAATTAAGTCTGGTGCAGTTAAGATTGAAGCTAAATCGCAAGATGAAATAAAAAGCATAAAAGAGCCTATAAAGCAAAGTATGAGTGTAGAAACTAAAGAGGCTCAAAATAAAAATATAAATGTCATTCATGATAATACTAATGCTAAAACAACATTAACCGAAGTTCAGAGGGCATGGAAAGATATTTTGGAAGCATTTAAATCAAGACGTGCAATGATAGTATATGCTTCATTACTTGAAGGAAGACCGATTGATTGTAAAAATGGTGTTGTAACTGTAATGTTTGGTCAGGATTATTCACTTAATAAGCCTAGGCTTGAAAAAAAGGAGAATTATAATATTGTAATTGAAGTCTTTTCAGAGATAATGGGAGAAGATATCAAGGTTAAATTTGTGGTTGAAAGTCCTGATAGGCAAGAGGTAGATTTGGGGCAGACATTAAAAAATAAGCTTGGTGATAAATTTGTTAAAATAGTTGAAGAGTAAAAGAACTATGGAATTGTTTTGAAAAATACTATATAATATTTATATCAAAATTTAAGGAGGAATTTTATTTATGGCTAAAGGTGGATTTGGTGGCTTCGGCGGAGGAATGAATAATCTAATGAGGCAAGCACAAGCTATGCAAAAACAAATGGAGAAAGCACAACAAGAAATTGAAGCATCAGAATTTGAAGCTACATCAGGTGGTGGAGCTGTAAGTGTTCGTATAAATGGTAAGAAAGAGATGTTAGGAATCAAGATAAATCCAGAAGTAGTTGATGCTGATGATGTTGAAATGTTAGAAGATTTAGTTCTTACTGCTGTTAATGAAGCATTAAAGCAAGCTGAAGAAGAAACTTCAAAGAAGATGGGTAAATTAACTGGTGGGATGAATATTCCAGGATTATTTTAATTTTATTTACTAAGAGCATACAGATAAGTATATTTGTGTGTTCTTTTTTAATGATTAGTAGAGAGAAGGGTGATAATAATGGATTTTTATCCTGTTGCTATAGAAAAATTAATTGAGGAGTTTGCAAAGTTACCTAGTATAGGGCAAAAGACAGCACAAAGACTTACATTACATATTTTAAATTTGCCAGATGAAGAAGTAAGAGAATTTGCAGATGCATTAGTAAAGGCAAGGGGGACTATTAAATATTGTTCAGTATGTGGTAATTTTACTGATAGTGACCCATGTCCTATATGTGCTAATCCTAATAGAGATAAAGGAACAATTTGTGTTGTTGAGCAACCTAAGGATATTATGACTATAGAAAAGGTTAAAGAATTTAATGGTGTATATCATGTGCTTCATGGAAACCTTTCTCCTATGCAAGGAAGAGGACCACAGGATATCAAAATAAGAGAATTAGTTGCAAGAATGAATGAAAATGTTAAAGAAGTTATACTAGCTACTAATCCTAATGTTGAAGGTGAGGCAACTGCTATGTATATTTCTAAAGTATTAAAACCTTTAGAGGTAAAGGTTACAAGAATTGCAGCAGGGATACCTGTTGGGGGAGACCTAGAATATGCAGATGAGGTTACATTGTCAAAGGCGTTAGAAGGAAGAAAAGAAATATAAAAAATTGAATAAATGAATATTTCTACCATTAAATGTATAAAATATTAGTAAGTAGTTTTATATATTTATTGGAGGAGAACATATGGATGGAATAAAAAGGTGGAAGTACAACGATAAAGAATCTAATAAGGTTAAGGAAGAAATAAATATTTTAGAGGCAATAGAGGAAACTAAATCAGAATTAGAGGTAGCAAGAAACTTATTTGACAGTGTAGAAGATTTTAAACTTATTGAGATTGCAATTTTTGCAGAGGAAAAAGCTAAAAGAAGATATTCATATTTAATAATGCTTGCTAAACAAAAAGGAATAAAGGTTAGTAATGAATATATTTTAGACCACTGTGTAAAATTTGCTGAATAAAATTTAATGGAGTGATTAAAGGTATGGAATCATTTTTACAAAATGATGAATTAAAATTAGTTATTTTTGGCTTAGTGGGAATAGTCATATTATATATTATAATAAAAATACTTAAATGGCCTATAAAGTTATTACTTAATGGTGTATTTGGATTGGTATTATTATATATTACTAATTTTATTGGGCAAAGATTTGATTTTTCACTTGCTATAAATTTAACAACTGTGTTAATTTCTGGTATATTAGGAATACCTGGTTTGATAGCAATGATTATTTTTAAGTTATTTATGTAGTAAGGGTTAAGCAGATAGAAATATCTGCTTATTATAAATTATAAGCTTTGTTGTAAGTATAAAAAATAAAGAAGGGAGGAAGTTACTGTAAAACTTTTAACATTAAGCGTTAGTAGTTTTTCAGTAATGAAGGTAGTATGCCAGCAGGAAATGGAGTTAATTGTCCAGATTGTCCAGACTATAAAAATAAAAAATGTAGTGGTAAAGATATGCAATGCTTATGTTATAGGTGTCCAAGAAGATTAGCACAATGTATTTGTGTTAAATATTGCAGAGAAACAGAGTCTACACTATATTTTGATGAAGATTAATAAAAAACGTATACAATTGTAAATATAGAAAAAATTGAATAAAAAACAATTGTACAAGCACTCAAAAAGTAGTAAAATGTAAATTGAATTAAGTAAAGATATAACAGAAGAGAGTTTAGAGACTAGGAGCTTTAAACTCTTATCAATTATTTAAGCAAGTTAATAAGATAGGGAGGATTTATTAAAAATGATTAGAGTATTAGCAAACGATGGGTTAGAAGCATCAGCAGTAGAGGCTTTACAAGCATTAGGAGCAGAAGTTGTTACAGATCATATTGATCAAGCAGTACTAGGAGAAGCTGTTAGAGATTATGATGTATTAATAGTTAGATCAGCAACAAAGGTTACTGCAGATGTTTCAGAAAAAGCAAATGGTGGAAAATTAAAGTTAGTTATAAGAGCTGGAGTTGGTGTTGATAATATAGATATACCTGCAGCAAAGGCTAACGGAATTGAAGTTAAGAATACACCAAATGCAAGTTCAAATTCTGTTGCAGAATTAGCAATTGGACATATGTTTGCATTAGCTAGATATATTGCTATTTCAAATGTTACAATGAGAAATGGTGAATGGAATAAGAAAAAATATCAAGGTAGTGAAATCTTAGGAAAGACACTAGGAATTATAGGAATGGGAAGAATAGGTCGTTCTTTAGCTCAAAAAGCAGAAGCATTAGGAATGAAGGTTGTTTATACTGATTTATTTGGTAAGCAAGATTCTTTATCTTATGATTTCTTAGAATTAGATGATTTATTAAAGACTTCAGATTTCATTTCTTTACATGTTCCATATGATAAGAATCAAGGTTCTTTAATTGGAAAGAAGCAATTTGATATGATGAAGGATGGAGTATTCTTAATAGACTGTGCTAGAGGTAAGGTTGTTGAAGAAGCTGCATTACTTGAAGCATTAAATAGTGGAAAAGTTGCAGGAGCAGGTCTTGATGTATTTGAAGAAGAACCAACTAAGAATACTGAATTGGTTAATCATCCAAGAGTAAGTGCTACACCTCATATCGGAGCTGCAACAGATGAAGCACAAACAAGAATTGGTGAAGAAGTAGTATCTACAGTTAAGACATTCTTTAATCTTTAATTTTAGGAGGTAGCTAGAATATGGCTATAGTTAGAGCATTTAAGGGAATAAGACCAGTTAAAGAATTGGCATCTCAAATAGCAGCTCTTCCTTATGATGTAATGAATAGTGAAGAAGCTAGAGAAATGGTTAAGGGAAATCCTCATTCATTTCTTCATGTTGATAGAGCTGAAATAGACTTAGACCCTTCAATAGACGTGCATGATAAAAGGGTTTATGAAAAAGCTAGAGAAAATCTTGATAGAATGATTTCAGAAGGCGAATATATGCAAGATGAAACTCCTTGTCTGTATATTTATAGACAAATAATGAATGGTAGAGCTCAGACAGGGTTAGTTTTTTGTGCATCAATTGATGATTATTTAAATAATAATATAAAAAAGCATGAATTCACTAGAGCTGATAAAGAGCAAGATAGAATTAATCATGTTGATTATTGTAATGCAAATACAGGTCCAATTTTCTTAACATATAAGGAAAATGATATTGCTAGTGAAGTTATTAGAGCATGGACTGAAGGCAACTATGATAAGAGAAAGCCTATATATGACTTTAAGTCAGAGGATGACATAAGACATATTGTTTGGGTAATTGATAATGAAATTATAGTTAATGAAATTATAGATTTATTTGATGGAGTTAAGAACTTTTATATAGCTGATGGACATCATAGATCGGCATCTGCTGTAAAAGTAGGATTAAAGAGAAGAGAAGAAAATCCTAACTATACAGGAGATGAAGAATTCAATTATTTCTTAGCTGTAGCATTCCCAGATAATGATTTAATGGTTATGGATTATAATAGAGTTGTTAAAGACCTAAATGGATTAACAGTTGCTCAATTATTAGACAAGCTTTCAGAAAAGTTTATAGTAACTGAATCTGAAGAACAAGTAAAACCAAGTAAAAAGCATACATATGGAATGTTTGTAGAGGATAAATGGTATTTGTTAGAAGCTAAAGAAGGCATTTACAATCCTAATGATCCAATAGATTCATTAGATGTTGCAATATTACAGAATAATGTACTTACACCTATTTTAGGTATTGAAGATGTTAGAACATCAGATAGAATTGACTTTATTGGTGGAATTAGAGGAATTGGTGAGCTTGAAAAAAGAGTTCATAGTGATATGAAAATTGCTTTCTCTATGTACCCAACAGAAGTTTCAGATATTATGAAAGTTGCTGATATTGGAGAAGTAATGCCACCGAAATCAACTTGGTTTGAACCAAAGCTTAGAAGTGGTATATTTATACACAAATTAAGTGAATAATTTATTATAAAAAGGCAAGAATAAACTTTGTTCTTGTCTTTTTGTTGTTTAAAACAGTTGGTAAGGAGGTGAACTATTATTAATAAAAGGAACTATTATTTTGATAATTTAAAATTATTTTTAATTGTTTGTGTCATATTTGGAAATACATTTGAGTTTGTAGAACCTGAAAATATTAATTATCATTATTTTCTTTTGCTATTATATATGTTTCATATGCCTATGTTTACTTTCATATCAGGATATTTTTGTGTTAAGAGTAAAAGAAGTACAAAGGAGAAAGTTATAGATACTACAATTTTGTATGTTTTACTTCAACTTTTTTATACGAGTTTAAATTATGTATATGTACAAGATAAAACGGTGGAATTTATATTATTTTGGCCTCATTGGACCTTATGGTATTTGATGGCTATGATTTTGTGGTATATAATATCTGATTATGTAAATAATAAGAAGAAATGGCTGATTATTTCAATAATAGTAGGACTATATATTGGAATTGATACAAGTGTTTCAGGTTATGCAAGTATTAGTAGAGTGATAGTGTATTTACCTTATTTTGTAGCTGGTATGATGTTTAAGACTGAATATATAAAAAAAATAAAAAAAGAAAAATGGAAAATATTAATTATGGCAATAGTTATATTAGTTTCCTTATATTTATTGAAGGATTATTTAGAAGTGGATTTCTTTTTTGAATATAGTGGATATAGTGAGGTTGGTGACAATACACTAGGATTTTTTATAAGATTATATCATTATGCAGGTTCTGTTATTACAATTCTTGCTGTAATGGCATTTATGCCAGATAAAGAATATAAATTAAATGTGATAGGGGCTAATTCTCTTATAATGTATATTATTCATGCAGCTGTAATTAAGGTATTTCAGGTAAAAGGCATATTTAATTATTCAACATATACAAATGCAATATTTTCAGAGCTTAATGTGGTTTTGATGTGTATGATAATGACTATTTTTTATTTGTATATGAAAAAAATATTAATAGCTAAATATAGAAAGGTTTATTTAGGAACTAATCTGATTAAATAAAGAGAGGCAGTGTACCAAATTTTGATATATGCCTCTCTTTAAATTATATTTGAGAAATCATTTCTTTCAAGATAAATGTTGAATTTTTAACAGCCTCTAATTTAAATTTTTCAAAATCAGAGTGAGCCCCATTATTAGCATTATCGGAAATAGATCTTATAACGATAAAAGGAACATTATTTGAGTAACAAACATGGGCTATACTAGCACCTTCCATTTCACATGAAATTGCTGAAAAAGTATTTTCGAGATATTTAACTTTTTCTATATCTGATATAAATTGGTCGCCAGAAACAATTCTACCAACAAATGAATTAACATTTTTTAAATTTTTACAAGCTTTTTGTGCAAGAGATAATAATTCTTTGTCAGATTTAAAATCAAAAGTATCCATTCTAGGGATTTGTCCTACTGGGTCACCAAAAACTGAACAATCGAAATCATGTTCCACTAAGCTGTCAGCTAAAACTATATCACCAGGATAGATATCATTTCTGATTCCTCCAGCAACACCGACATTTATTATCTTATCTACTTTATAGATAGAACATAATATTTGAGTACATATGGCAGCATTTACTTTTCCTATCCCACATACTACTGCAACAATATTTGTGTTATGTAATTTTCCACAATTAAAAGTCATACTAGCTATAGTGTTTTGTGATTCTAAAGACATTTCTTGTAATAATGGTTCTAATTCTTCGCTCATAGCAGCGATAATTCCTAAATTCATTAATTTACACTCCTTATAATATAATTTTTATATTTATACTCTAACACAAAATGATATGATATTGATAGATAAAATTGTATATATTAAAATAAATTATGAGGTGAAAGATTATGTCAGAAGAAATTTTTACAAGAACTCAATTATTAATTGGTAAAGAAAACTTAAATAAACTTTTAAAAAGTAAGGTTGTTGTTTTTGGAGTTGGTGGAGTAGGAAGTTTTGTTGTAGAATCATTAGTACGCTCTGGAATTGGAAATTTGGTGTTGATAGATGATGATGTAATTTGCACAAGTAATTTAAATAGGCAGATACATGCCACTAAGGATACTATTGGTATGGTTAAGGTTGAAGCTATGAAAAATAGAGTTTTATCTATTAATGATAAGTGTAATGTAGAAATACACAAGATATTTGTTTTAAAGGATAATATAGAGGCATTAATACCAGAGGATGCTACTTATGTCGTTGATGCAATAGATACAGTAACTGCTAAAATAGCATTAATAGAATATTGTAAACAAAAGGATATTCCAATAATTAGCAGTATGGGGACTGGAAATAAATTAGACCCTACAAAGTTACAAATAGCATATATAGAGAAAACTAGTGTGTGTCCTTTGGCTAAAGTTATGAGAACTGAATTAAAAAAGAGAGGAATAAAAAAGGTAAAGGTTTTATATTCTGAGGAGCTTCCTTTGAAGCCTAGAAGTGAAGAAGTAAATCCACCAAGTGATGAATCAAACAGCAGTATAAAAAAAAGGCAATCACCTGGTAGTATTTCATTTGTGCCGCCAGTTGCTGGTATGATAATAGGTGGAGAGGTTATAAAGGATATTATAGGAATGAATTGATAAATTGGGATTGGAGTTATCTAAATGACAGAAAAAAATAAAATAAAAATCTTAAAAAGTCAAGGAAGTAAAGAAGAATATATAATTAAGGATAAAAATGGTATAAACATTGGAAGATTTAAAATAATTGATTTTGATGAGGAAAATCAGAAGTGTGATGTGAGACTTAAATATTATAGAGTTCTTGATGAAAATTTATTATCAGATGTACTTTACGTTATGCTAGAAACACTCTTTAAGAAAAAGTATATATTTAAAGTTAATATGTTTATTGCGGAAGGAATAAATATTGCACCATTTTTAAACATTGGATTTGTAATAGAAGGTATAGTTTCTGATAATTTGATTGTTCAAGAGGAAAGACATCAAGAAATTTTACTTGGAATTAATAAAATAGATTATAATAATAAAAAAAGAGTTACAGTAGTTGAAATTCCATCAAAAAGAGTAAGGATAAAGGTATTAACAGTAGAAGATGCAGAAGAAGTTTTAAAATATTATATTAGAAATAAAGAGCATTTGGAAAAGGTAGAGCCACTAAGAGATAAAAAGTTTTATACATTAGAAATACAAAAAAATATAATTCAAGAAGGTTATAGACAATTTTTAAATGGAACATCTATGGAATGTGGTATATTCATTGAAAATAAATTAATTGGCATAATAAAATTGTCTAATGTTGTATATGGAATATTTAAAAATGGAATTATAGGATATTCTATAGATAAGGAACAAGAAGGAAAAGGATATATGAAGGAAGCGCTGATGGCTGTTATAGAATATGCATTTAAAGAAATGAGATTACACAGAATAGAGGCATCAGCATTAGTTGAAAATGAAAGATCTAAAGGAGTTCTGAAAGCATGCGGATTTAAAGAACTTGGAGTGAATGAGAAATATTTGTTTATTAATGGTAAATGGAGAGATCATATAACATATTATAAAACTAATTAATAATAAAAATAAAGATTTATGTAGGATTGTGACTAGTAAAGCAGACGGGATTTATATAAGAATATTAATTATGAATATTGCATATTCTATAGTTAAGTTCTTGTATAGAGCCCGTCTTTTTGTTACGATTAAATATATAATCTAATAAAAAATATGTTTTAAGGAGGAATGAGTCAATGAAGGAGAAGATTTTTGGTGTTTTACAAAGAGTTGGAAGATCCTTTATGTTACCTATAGCAATACTTCCTATAGCTGGATTATTGCTTGGAATAGGAGGATCGCTTACTAACACAAATATGTTACAGGTCTATGGTCTTATGGATGTTATAGGTCCAGGAACTATTTGGAATTCTATTTTTACACTTATGTCTCAGGCTGGAAATGTAATTTTTGCAAATCTACCATTATTGTTTGCTATGGGTGTTGCAATTGGAATGGCAAAACAAGAAAAGGCAGTAGCTGCGTTATCTTCTGTAATAGCTTTTCTTATAATGCACACTACCATAAGTCAATTGCTTCAAATTGCAGGTAAGGTTACTATAGAGGGTAATAATGTAAAAATTGCATCTGATGTACTTAATGGAACGATATCGTCTACATTAGGAATTTATTCATTGCAGATGGGTGTATTTGGAGGAATTATTGTAGGTCTTGGAGTAGCAGCATTACATAATAAATTTTATAAAATTGAATTACCACAAGTATTATCATTTTTTGGAGGAACAAGATTTGTTCCAATTATCTCAGCAATTGTTTATTTAGTTGTTGGTATAGTTATGTATTTCTTATGGCCTATTGTTCAAAATGGAATATATGCTCTAGGAGATATAGTTAGAAGCTCAGGATATTTTGGAACATGGGTATATGGATTGATTGAAAGAGCACTAATACCATTTGGTTTACACCATGTGTTCTATTTACCATTTTGGCAAACAGCCGTTGGAGGAACAGCTACAATTGCTGGAGAAGTAATAACAGGAGCACAAAATATATTCTTTGCTCAATTAGCAGATCCAAATACAACTCAATTTAGTGTAGAAGCAACTAGATTTATGTCTGGTAAATTCCCACTTATGATATTTGCATTACCAGGAGCAGCACTTGCAATGTATCATTGTGCAGACAGCAAGAAAAAGAAAGTTGCAGGAGGATTATTACTATCAGCAGCGTTAACATCAATGTTAACAGGTATTACAGAACCTATTGAATTTACATTTTTATTTGTAGCACCAATGCTATATGTAATTCATTGTATATTCGCAGGTCTTGCTTATATGTTGATGCATATATTTAATGTTGGAGTAGGAATGACATTTTCAGGAGGTTTAATTGATTTATCATTATTTGGTATATTACAAGGTAATGATAAAACAAATTGGATTTGGATTATAATTATAGGAATAATATTCTTTATAGTATATTACTTTATGTTTGGATTTATAATTAAAAAGTTTGATTTAAAGACTCCAGGTCGTGATGATAATGAAGAAGTTAAGCTTTATACAAGAGAAGATGTAAATAACAAAAATGATAATGGTGTATTTTCACCAGCAAATGATGAAAGGTCAAAGGTTATTACTGCAGGTCTTGGAGGAAAAGATAACATTTCAGATGTAGATTGTTGCGCAACAAGATTAAGAATAACGGTTAAGGATGCATCAAAGGTAAAACAAGATTTACTAAAGAAATCTGGTGCAGCTGGAGTTGTTCAAAAGGGTAATGGTGTTCAAGTAATATACGGACCTCAAGTAACAGTAATAAAATCGAATTTAGATTTATTCTTAGAAAGTTCTGAAAGCAATAATATTAATTTAGGGCAAGAAGATAAAGTAGAAGCTAAGCAAGAGGAAATATCTTCAAAGAAAACGATTAAGGAAGCTGTAAAAATAATGGCTCCAATAAAAGGAAATGCAATTACTTTAGAAAAAGTTAATGATGGTGTATTTTCAGAAAACATACTTGGTGAAGGAGCTGCTATTGAACCAGAAGAAGGAAAGGTATATGCACCATTTGATGGTAAGGTGAGTATGTTATTTGATACTAATCATGCAATTGGATTTATTTCACCAGAAGGAGTAGAAATTTTAGTGCATATAGGTATTGATACGGTTCAACTTAATGGTAAATATTTTGATATAAAAGTAAAAGAAAATCAACAAGTAAAAAAAGGTGAGCTTGTTGCAACCTTTGACAAGGAAGGAATAATATCAGATGGATACAGGACAGTAACACCTGTAGTAATTACTAATACAGATGAATTTGAAGAGATAAAAGTTATTACACAAGGAAATTGTGATAATAATAATATATTATTAGAAGTAAGATAGTTAGGAGGAATTAAAAATGAAAAGTTTTAAATTTACAGTAAAGGATCCGCAAGGATTACATGCAAGACCAGCAGGAGTGCTTGTAAAAGCAGCAAAGGAATTTAATAGCAAAATTACAGTTGTAAAGGATGAAAAGGAGGCAGATGCAAAAAGAGTACTAAATTTAATGGCACTTGGAATAAAATGTGGTACAGAAATTACAGTTAATGTTGAGGGGGAAGATGAAGAAAAAGCAGCAGAAACATTAGAAAAGTTTTTTAATGAAAATTTATAATAAAAAACTGGAGGGATTATATGGAAAAAGTATTAGGAACAATTGCCTGCAAAGGTATTGCAATTGGGAAAATAAGTTTAATTAATCATGCCTCAGATGAAATAAAAGTAAAAAAAATTAATGATGTTGATGCTGAAATGAAAAGATTAGATGAAGCTTTAGAAAAATCAAAAGCAGAGCTACAAAATCTTTATGAAAAGGCAGTTAAAGAAGTAGGAGAAGAAAATGCAGAAATATTTTCCGTACATCAAATGATGCTTGAAGATTTAGATTATTATGAAGCGATAGAAAAACTTATAAGGGAAGATAAATATAATGCAGAATATTCAGTAACAGTAACAGGAAAAAGTTTTTCAGAAACATTTGCTAATATGGATGATGACTATATGAAAGAAAGAGCAGCTGATGTTAAAGATATATCAAAAAGATTAGTATCAGTATTAATGGGTAAGAATCAAGAAAATATAGATTCAAATGAGTCAGCAATTATTGTTACTGACGATTTAGCACCTAGTGAAACTCTTCAATTAGATAAAAATAAAATTTTAGCATTTGTAACAGTTCATGGTTCTACTAATTCACATACAGCTATACTTGCAAGAACTATGGGTATACCAGCACTTATTGGTGTAAATATTTCTCTTGAAGATAATCTTGATGGGAAGACTATGGTAGTAGATGCTCTTGAAGGTGTTATATACATAAATCCAGATGAGGAAATTTTAAAAAAAATGCAAAAAAAGCAGTGTGAAGAAAATAAAAATAAGGACATGCTTCAAGCATTAAAGGGAAAAGAAAATATAACATTAGACGGACAAAAAATAAATATATATGCCAATATTGGAGGAGTAGTTGATGTAGATGCTGTACTTCAAAATGATGCAGGTGGAATTGGTTTATTTAGAAGTGAATTTTTATATTTAGAAAAAAATGACTATCCAACTGAAGAAGAACAATTTGCTGTATATAAAGAAGTAGCACAAAAAATGAATGGCAAGAAGGTTATAATACGTACTTGTGACATAGGTGCAGATAAGCAGGTTGATTATTTTAATATAGAGCATGAAGAAAATCCAGCACTTGGATATAGGGCTATACGTATATGCTTAGATAGAACAGATATGTTTAAGACTCAATTAAGAGCTATTTTCCGTGCAAGCTATTATGGAAATGTTGCTGTAATGTATCCAATGATAATTTCTGTAGATGAAGTAAAAAAAATAAAGGCTTTAGTTGAAGAGGTTAAAAAAGAGCTTGATGAAGAAAATATAAAATATGGCAATGTAGAGCAAGGAATAATGATTGAAACACCTGCAGCTGCTATTATAAGTGATTTGCTTGCAAAAGAAGTTGATTTCTTTAGCATAGGAACAAATGATTTAACTCAATATACACTTGCAATAGACCGTCAAAATCCAAGGCTTGAAAAAATAAATGATACACACCATGTAGCATTACTTAGAATGATAAAAATGGTTGTTGATAATGCACATAAAGAAGGAATATGGGCAGGAATTTGTGGAGAGCTTGGAGCAGATATAACTCTTACAGAAGAATTCTTAAGGATGGGTCTAGATGAGGTATCAGTATCACCTGCTAGCGTTTTAGCTGTAAGAAATAAAGTAAGAAATACAAAATTAAAGTAAAAATTTATATCCAGTAGGACTTTTCTACTGGATATTTTTATGTAAATTATTTAATACTCCTTTCCTGGTGTATCAATATGTAAAAAACAGAGAAAAAAGAAGTAAAAAGGAGAAAAATAAAATTTATTCTGTGTAAAATATATTGATAATTGTATTTACTTGGAGAATTGATGATAGAATAATTTATGTCGCTGAGGCAGACAGACAAACAACTTTAAAAAAAATAAAAAAAGTTGTTGACAGATGTCTTACTAAGTGATAAACTAAATGAGTCGCTTGAGAGCGATACAAAAAATTGGTCTTTGAAAATTAAACAGAATACAGATATAACAAACTAGCAATTCTTTTATGTAGCCGTAGGAGAACCTGCAGCTGGATCACCTCCTTTCTATGGAGAAATCTAGCAAGTATGTAACTTGACTAGTAAAATAAAAAAATACATATTGTATTTTCTTAAAATAAAAGATGGTTTATGTAATCTGTTCAATTTTGAGATACCAAAAATATCTCAAAAGGAATCTCACTCAGCAAAGCTGAGGAGTACAAGTGCTTTAACCAAATCATAGATTTGGAAGCACATAGCATGTTCTTTGAAAATTGCACATAGTATATTGTTTGTATAAATACAACAAGCCAAGAAAAATTCTTTGTAAATAACTTAGTTAAATTTATAATTGATTTAATTAGACCAAGAATAAGAGCGAAGTTTAGTAGTGGCAAGTACAAGGAAGCAAGGAGAGAAAGCACGGAGCGTACTTAAGGTACGTGAGTACTTGAACGACAAAGCTGACACAGTAATTGACGCTAATAAACAAGCGTAAGAGTGAAGTCTAGTAATATAGATTAATAGACGAAC
>JALENK010000084.1 GCA_022767515.1 Clostridium sp. | reverse complement strand
AATTGCCTCAATTTTTGCTATAATATCATTTATTTCAGCAAGTAAGCTTTTACACTATAAATTAACTGATGTTTGGTATAGGAGAGATGCCATTGTTATGAATGTAGATTATTTAGGTGCTAAAAGTAAATGTGCAAGATTTAAATTTCTGATAATGAACAAAGACGAAGCGTTTGAGGAAATTGAGATTGATATAGCTAGAGAGAGTATTTTGTGTCCGATAAATAAATTTGATAGAGTATTTCTTGGAAAACCTATAAGAAATGGTTCAGATATCTATATAATGTCCAATGTTGATGATGAGAAAAGAAAAATGGATAATCTACAAGCATTTAATTTAATAAAAAGAAGATAATAGGCATATTAGTATAAATTTAGGAGATTATAATGAAAAATATTGATAGAAGTTTATTTAGGAGTCTTAAAAATTATCAGAAAATGAAGGTAGAGAAGAAGGAAAGAGAAAGTAATTTTTTAAATATAAATGCTGATATTAATAATGTAAATATTTATGAAGACTCCAAAATAGATATATATAATGAAAAAGAATTGGAAAGAAAAATAAAATTAACGAAGTGGGTTCAATTTAAAAACGAGGGTTATAATAATGTATTTAATAAAGATGCATCAAGACAGAATAGTAAAATAATTTTTAGTTTTCTTGGTTTTCTTGCTTGCATTATAGTATTTATAATTAGCATATTTTATACTTTAGGTGAACATACTCATGCAATTAAACGAGAGATATATACACAGATTGTAATGTCAGTAATTTTTGGAATGACATTTTTGATTTCAGCAATTAAATTAATTCATTATAAATTAACTGATGTTTGGGTTAAAAGAGATGCTGTAATAATTAATTTAGATACAAACTGTTCAAATAATAAAAATGTAAGAATTAAAATGCTTGTAAGAGATAATATTGAAAGCTATGAACTTGAGGTAGATGTAGATAAGACTAATATACTTTGTGCAGTAAGTGATTATGATAGAGTTATGATTGCAAAGCCTACAGAAAAAAGTAATGATGTATATATAATTGCAAATTTAGATGAAGAACAAAGAAAAAATGATAACCTTCAGATATTAAATTCAATAAAAAGGAAGTAGAGCTTATTATCTACTTCCTTTTACTTCTTTTAAAGCTTTGGCAAGCTGGTCTGGACAAGATGTAGATTTATATCCACATTTTATTCCTTCAAGCTTTGAAATAACATCATCTATATTCATTCCTTTTACTAAGGAGCAGATACCTTGAAGGTTTCCAGAGCAACCACCAGTAAAAGAAATTTCAGTTATTTTGTTATTTTCAACTTCGAAATTAATTTCTGTTGAGCAAGTTCCCTTAGTTATATATTGCACACTCATCACTCCTAAATTTTAAATTTTATTGTGTCCCAAGTTAAGAACTTTGTACATATAATATTCTATAATATTATTTAGGGGAGGGCAATATTTAATGAAATGCCTGTTTGCTTGCAGCTTAGCTTTAGATAAAATAATTGAGATTGGATTAGAAAAAAATGAAGTTACAGACATTCCCTTAAATAGTAAAGCTGGTCCTTGCAAGCTATTTCATTATAAAGATAATTTGATTACGGTAAATTATTATGATGGGAGCATATCTATAGTTAGTTTGAGAGATAAAAAAGAAGAATACATAATATATACGGGAAAGGCACCAAAGGATGTTAAAATTTTAAATGATGAGGCTTATGTGCCATGCAGTGAGTCTAATAGTTTGTCGATTATTGATTTATTGGAGAAAAAAATGATAATGTCTATTCCTCTTGGAATAAATCCTTGCAGTATTGAGATATGTAATGATAGTGCATATATATGTAATCTTGAAGAGGGAAGTATTTCAGTTATTGATTGCAGTAAAAAAATTCTTAGGGAAAATATAAAAAATATTGAATATCCAATAAAAATAATTAAATCAAAAAATAATACATTTATATATGTATGTGAAAGTAATCTAGGTTGTGATAAAAATGGGAATATTAATATTTATTCTTTAAATTCATATGAAAGGCAAGCAAAGATAGCCGTTGGTAAAACTCCAATAGATATGTGCATAACAAATGATTTTTTATATGTTAGTAACTTTGGAGAGTCAAGTATAAGCATAATAGATTTGAAACTTGGAAGGGAAGTATCCAAAATTTACTTGGATTATTCTCCGCGACCAATAGCTCAAAATAGTGGATGCATATATTGTGGAGACTTTATAGGTGGGGGGATATATGAAATAAATTTGAATAATAGAGAAATAAAAAAAATAGCACAAAGCAAGGAGCCAAGTGCTATAATCATCATTTAGTATCTTCTTTTAATAATAAGTTAAGAATGTCATTGTAGATTTCTGAATAATCTTCTTTCCACTTCTTACAAAGAGTTGTAGCATACTTTTTAGTAGGAACAGATAAACGTATATCTATTAAAATATTCTCCTCTTCAAAGGCTTTTAAATCTACTAAAAAGGATTCGTTTTTGGTAGGGATATAATCACTTTGAATAGTCAATTCATTTTTTATTAATCCTATTTTTTGTGCTAGATATTCTGTTAGAAGTGCTTTTTTATCCTCAGAAATACGATTTTCAAAAAAAGATAATACATTTTCTCCTTGTTCTGTAAGATATATTAACTGCTTATCGTTTTTTTGTTTATATTTAATAAATTTCGAATTTTCAAGCTCACTTATATACTGCTGAAAAGTAAAGTAATTAATTAAATTATTCTCAAGTATTATTTCAGTTAGCTGAGAATTAGAAATTGGTTCTTTTAGTAATTTTAAAACAAATAATAAAAGTAACTTGTTCTCGGCAAGTTCAGAAGTATTTTCAAACATTAAGAGACCTCCATTTTTTTAACACCATATATAAAAATTATATCATAAATTAAAGAGAATTGAATATATATTTATAGATAATAATTTTTTAGGATACAAGATTGAAAACTAAAATATTAATATCTATTAGTTTAGTGATTATATTAATACTATTTTCTTATTATTTTGAAAATACTAGTATGAGTGTCATAGGAAAGGAAGTATTAATTCCAATATATTCAGTAGATACACCTGATAAAAAAATTGCACTGTCTTTTGATGTAAATTGGACAGAAAAAGATAATTTATATAGCATATTAGATATTTTAGATAAATATAATATTAATGCAACATTTTTTATTATTGGTGCATGGGTAGAATACGAAGAAGAGAATGTAGCTAAACTAAAAGCGATAAGTGAGAGGGGGCATGAAATAGGGAATCATAGCTATAAACATCCAAGCTTTACTAAAATTTCAGAGCAGAAGATAAAAGAAGAATTGAAAAAAACAAGTGAGGTAATAAAAAAATATACAGATAAAGAGATAAAATTATTTAGATTTCCAAGTGGAGATTATAATGTACAAAGCTATAGGACTGTACTTGAAGAAGGATATATAGGAGTGCAGTGGAGTGTCGACTCTGTTGATTGGAAAGAGTCTGGTGAAGAAATTGAATATATAAGGGTTAAAAAAAATATTAAGCCAGGCTCCATAGTGTTATTTCATAATAATGCAAAGTATACCCCTAAAAATTTAGAAAAAATTATAAAGGAGTGTATTAATGAAGGATACACATTTGTAAAAATAGGGGAATTGATATATGAAAGTGAATTTTATGTTGATGAAAATGGAATTCAACATAAAAAAATAAAAAAATAATTGTAATTTAATGTATTATTGTATTATAATGGAATAAAACTGAGATTAGGAGCATTATTTGGAGAGAGGGGTTACAAATGGATAATTTAATGCTAAATAACAAAATATATCTTGAAGGAAAGGTCGTTTCTGAATTAGAGTTTAGTCACGAGATGTTTGGGGAAGGTTTTTACAGCTTTAATATAGAAGTAATGAGACTTAGTGATTCTGTTGACTTACTTAACATTACTATATCTGAGAGACTAATTAATGGTTTTGATTTATCAATTGGTAAGGAAGTAATAATTGAAGGACAGCTTAGATCTTATAATAAGTTTATGAATGGTGCTAATAAACTTATACTTACAGTATTTGCTAGGAATATAGAACCATGTATTGAAAAGAGCAAGAATCCAAATGAAATATATCTAGATGGTTTCATATGTAAGGAGCCTGTTTATAGAACTACACCTTTTGGGCGTGAGATAGCAGATGTATTATTAGCAGTAAATAGAGCTTATAATAAATCTGATTATATTCCAACAATTGCATGGGGAAGAAATTCAAGATTTTGTCAATCTCTTAGTGTTGGAGATAATATAAGAGTTTGGGGAAGACTTCAAAGTAGAGAGTATCAGAAAAAGATTTCAGATACTGAGGTTATTAAGAAAATAGCTTATGAGGTATCTATTTCAAAGATGGAAAGAGTTGAAAAGTCTACAGAAAGTTCAAATTCTGGAGAGGAAATCAGTTAATATTTCAGTAAAAAAGAACTATGTAACAATTATAGCTACATAGTTCTTTTTATTATAGATTTAATACATCATCCATATTATATAAGCCTGGTTTCTGTATATTTCCCATATACTCACAAGCCTTTAGTGCACCTACTGCAAAAACTTCTCTTGATATAGCCTTATGAGAAAGCTCGATAACCTCGCCAGCTCCTGCAAAAATTACATCATGGTCTCCAACTATTGAGCCACCTCTAATTGCATGAATTCCAAGCTCAGTTTTTTCTCTCTTTGCCTGACCATCTCTACCATTTACATAGTGAACTGCACCATCTAAAGAATCCTTTATTGTATCTGCAAGAAGAAGCGCTGTTCCACTAGGTGAGTCTACTTTTTGGTTATGATGTTTTTCAACTATTTCAATATCAAAACCTCTGTTAGCAAGAATATCTGCTGCTGTTCTAAGAAGCTTCATTAAAGTGTTAATTCCAAGTGACATATTAGCTGACTTAAGAATTGCTACCTTTTTGCTTGCCTGATTAACTTTTTCAAGCTGTTCTGCACTAAGTCCCGTTGTACAAAGAACAACAGGTGTACCTGTTTCTACAGCATATTCAAGTAATCCGTCAACTGCCTGTGCCACTGCAAAATCTATAATAACATCAGCCTTAACTGTACATTCCTTAATTGATGGAAATACAGGGTATTCATTCTGAACGCCTGTGTAA
>JALENK010000078.1 GCA_022767515.1 Clostridium sp. | reverse complement strand
TAGCAGATTGCCATAGTTTTTGTACTTGTTCTTCTGTAGGATATAATCTAATCTTTTTTGCAAGTATCATCTTCCATCAACTCCTTAATCATTTTTTAGCTTTATTTGCTCTTTTCCATTGAAGTCTGCAAAAAGTCCTACTTCCTAAAACTAATTATATCCAACTTTATAATTTTTATTTAATATTTTATAATTTTTTCTAATATCTTATTAACTGTTATTCAGCCTTCCTTTTTTAAATTAAGTACAAACAATATTTTACAGTAAAAATCCATTTTTGTAAATATATTACAATAAATTTTACATATTTGTATTTAGAATGTATAATTAATTATTAATAATAAATTTATTTTGGAGGAGAAAAAATGAAAGAACAAGATGTAGTATGGAAAGATAGAAAGAGAATTCTTGGAATGCCAATAAGCTTTACAAAGTATTATATAAAAAATAATAGATTATATATGTCAGCAGGATTATTTTCTAATCAAGAAGATGAAATTATGTTATATAAAATAATGGATTTGAGGGTAAATATATCCCTTTTAGATAGGATTTTTAGGGTTGGAACTGTAACTATATATTCAAGAGATGAATCAAATAGGGAGATGAAACTTTTAAAGATAAAGCATCCAAAGAAAGTAAGGGATATGTTAAGTGAAAAGGTTGAAAGCTTAAAGAAGAATATGAAAATCCAAGGAAGAGAGATGTACGGAGCAGCAGCACATGAACATGAATATGAATATGCAGATGAAGATTACATAGATTAGTATATAGAAAGAGTGTTGTTAAATGGAAAATATTAAGATAACAAATACAACCAAGGGAGTTATTTTTATAATATTATCAGCTTTTGGGTTTGCTATGATGTCAGCTTTTGTAAGACTTGCGGGAGATTTACCTTCGTTTCAAAAAACTTTTTTTAGAAATTTAATAGCAGTATTTATTTCAGCTGTTATGATAATAAAAAATAAACAGAGTTTTATTGGTAAGAAAGAAAATCAAAAACTTTTAATGCTTCGTTCATTTTGTGGTACTTGTGGAATAGTTTTTAATTTCTATGCAATAGATAATTTGAGTACGTTATCTGATGCTAATATGCTGAATAAGTTAAGTCCATTTTTTGTAGTTATTTTTTCTGCTTTGTTTTTAAAAGAGAAGATTAATGTAAAGCAGTTTATTGTACTTATGATTGCTTTTGTTGGGGCAATGTTTGTTGTTAAGCCTACTTTTAATATGGATATAGTACCAGCACTTTCAGGAATATTAGGTGGAATATCAGCAGCAGCGGCTTATACTTGTGTAAGAGCACTAGGTAAGAGAGAACAGCATTATACTATTGTATTTTATTTTTCAACATTTTCATGTCTTATCACATTACCAGTAGTATGTTTTGTGTATGAGCCAATGGAATTTATGCAACTTTTATATTTAATCTTGGCTGGAGTGTTTGCAAGTATTGGACAGTTTGGTATAACACTTGCTTATAAGTATGCACCAGCAAAAGAAATTTCGATTTTTGATTATACTAATGTTGTGTTTGCAGCTATAATAAGTATAGTGATATTTGGAGCAGTACCAGATATATTTAGTTTTATTGGTTATGGAATAATATTTATAGCATCTCTTATAATGTTTTTATATAATAAAAAATTGGAACATAAATAGGATAATAAGAAAAATAGGAAAGCATATTACATTGCCTTCCTATTTTTTGTTATTAATTTATTAGCTTCTCTTATTACTGTTGAAACAAAAATTACTCCTAATGCTAGAGTACCTGCAATTGCAAGGGTATCAACTCCCGTCTCCATTGCAACTAAAAAATTTCCATTTATAGCTTCATACATTGTGTAATAAATTTTAGCACCTGGTACAAGAGGGATTAAAGCTACTATTATGAAGGTTGTTACAGGTGCAAGTATAACTCTTGCAAGAACTTCAGAATAAATACTTATTATAGTTGAAGATAAAAACATAGCAAAAAGTTCAGAGAAACCTAATTCTGTAAATAGATAGTATGAAACCCAAGAAATCGCACCACCAAGTGCAGCTCCTATTAAATGTTTTCCTCGTATATTAAATATTATACAGTATCCAAGTGATGAAATAAGAGCAATCAAAAATACTTTAATCATATAGATAGTCCTCCTACAGTATTTATAAATAGGCTTAAAATACTACCAGAACCAGCAGCAATTGCTATTGCAACAAGAAAGGCCTCGGCAGCTTTTGTTATTCCTGCTAAAAAATCACCAGCAATTATATCTCTAGTAGCATTAGTTATTGCAAGTCCTGGTACTAGAAGCATTATAGTACCAATTACACTAAAGTGTATGGTGGATATAAAATTGATAGTATAAAAAAATATTGAAATTAATGTTGCTAGGGCACCACATATATAATTTGTAAAGAAACTATTAATAGAATGCTTGTTAAATATAACTTGTAGTGTTTTAATTATAAATCCACTTAATAAAGCTACTAAAAAATCATTAAAATTTCCACCAAACATAAGTGAAAAGCTTGCAGCTGTAAGAGAAGCAAAGGGAATTACAAGTCTATTTCTATAAGGCTTTTCTGATTCAATTTTTTTTATTTCATAATATAATTCATCAAGTGTTATCAAATTTATTTGAATTTGTCTTGATAAATCATTAATTTTTGCTACTTTATTTAGGTTGACAGTACTTGTTTTGATTCGTTTAATTACTGAGGAAACCTCATTACCACTATAAATAGAAACCATTATACCAGTAGGAGTTGCAAAACTATCTGTCATGTTAGCACCGTATGCAGAACATATTCTGTTTATAGTATCTTCAACTCTATATATTTCAGCACCGTTTTCAAGCATTACTTTTCCTGCATATGTTGCAATATGTATTAGTTTGTCATAATTCATAATATGTCACCTCAAAAATATTATAGCATAGATTATTTAATAGTTTACATATGCTTTTCTATGTGCTAAATTAAAAAAAACAATAAAAAATGGGAGATGTTAGTTAATGAATCAAAAAATTGTTTATGCACCAGGACCTACTGAAGTAAGAGAAAATGTCAGATTAAAGAGAGCAGAAAAAACAACAAATCCAGATGTTGATGTAGAATTTGTTGAATTTTATAAAAAAACTTGTGAAAAAATTGCTCAAATAATAAATACAAAAAACGAAGTGTATATATTATCTGGAGAAGGGATTCTTGGACTTGAGGCTGCATGTGCATCAATTACAGAAAGTGGTGACAGGGTACTTGTTTTAGACAATGGAATATATGGAAATGGTTTCAAGGATTTTGTAAAGATGTATGGTGGTGAGCCTGTTTTATATACTAGTGATTATACTAGAGGAATAGATGCAGAGAAGTTAGAAGAATTCTTAAAGAAGGACAGCAATTTTAAATATGCTACCATAGTTCATTGTGATACACCAACAGGGGTATTAAATGATGTTTCAAAAATATGTTCTCTGTTAAATAAATATAATATTTTAACAGTTGTAGACTCAGTATCAGGAATGGTTGGAGAAGAATTAAGAGTTGATGATTGGAAGATTGATATTGCACTTGGTGGTTCGCAAAAAGCCTTCTCATGTCCTACAGGATTAACAATGGTTTCAATAAGTGAGAATGCTTTAAAAATGATGAAAAATAGAAAAACTCCCATTATAGGATTTTACTGTAATTTAACAATATGGGAGAACTATTACAAAGATAAGTGGTTTCCGTATACAATGCCAATAAGTGATATTATGGCTTTAGATGCAGCGTGTGACAATATTTTACAGGAAAAAGTAGATAATGTGATTTCTAGACATAAGTCAATTGCAAATGCTGTAAGAAAAGCAGTAAAAGAATATGGATTAGAGTTATTTTTAGGAGATAACTATGCAAGTACAGTTACAGCAGTAAAAATTCCAGAGAGTATTGGTGCTTTAAAATTAAAAAAATATATGGAGAGTGAATATAATCTTTTAATGACTACATCTTTAGAACCTTATACAGATAGCATTCTTAGAATAGGACACATGGGAGAAAATGCAAGAATAGAAAATATTGTTTATGTACTTAACATAATAGATAAATCACTTAAGGAGTTAGGATTTAATACAAAATATTCTCTTGTGGAATTATTTAACCAATATTATTTTGCAAAATAAATGATTTTTTTGTATTTATTGTTGATAAAAAGAAAGATAAATTATATACTAGTTTCATAAAGTATACATAATCGTATAAAGCATTTCAGTTAAAAATAATAGTTTGAGGTGATTATTAGATGGATTTTAAGAATTTATCAAAGTGTGATAGAGAAGTATATTCATACATGGAAAAGGAATTGAAGAGACAACAAGATGGTATAGAATTAATTGCATCTGAAAACATAGTTAGTGAAGCTGTTATGGAAGCAATGGGTTCATATCTAACTAATAAGTATGCAGAAGGGTATCCAGGAAAGAGATATTATGGTGGATGTTATGTTGTTGATGAAATAGAGGATATTGCAAGAAACAGAGCTAAAGAATTATTTGGTGCAGAGCATGCTAATGTTCAACCACATTCAGGTTCTCAAGCTAATATGGCAGTATATTTCACAGTATTAAATCCAGGAGATACTGTTCTTGGAATGGACTTAAGTAATGGAGGTCATTTAACACATGGTTCACCAGTTAACTTCTCAGGAAAGCTATTTAACTTTGTTTCTTACGGATTAGATAAAGAAACTGAACAGATTAATTATGATGAAGTTAGAAGACTTGCTATAGAAAATAAACCAAAGCTAATAGTTGCAGGTGCAAGTGCTTATCCAAGAGTTATAGATTTTGCAAAATTTAGAGAAATTGCAGATGAAGTTGGAGCATTATTAATGGTAGATATGGCTCATATAGCAGGGCTTGTTGCAGGAGGAGTTCATCCTTCACCAGTGCCATATGCAGATTTCGTTACAACTACAACTCATAAAACTTTAAGAGGTCCAAGAGGAGGTTTAATCCTTTGTAAAGAAAAATATGCAAAGGACTTAGATAAGAACATATTCCCAGGTATGCAAGGTGGACCTTTAATGCATATCATAGCTGCTAAAGCAGTATGTTTAAAGGAGGCTTTAGAGCCAAGCTTTAAGAAATATGCTTCTCAAGTAGTTAAGAACTGTAAGGCATTAGCTGATGCTCTAGTAAAGAGAGGGTTTAAGTTAGTTTCAGATGGAACAGATAATCATTTAATATTAGTAGATTTAAATAATAAGGATATTACAGGTAAGGAAGCAGAGCAATTACTTGATAAGGTTGGAATAACTCTTAATAAGAATACTGTTCCAAATGAAACAAGAAGTCCATTTGTTACTTCAGGAGTTAGAATAGGTACAGCTGCTGTTACAACAAGAGGATTTGTAGAAGAAGATATGGAAGAAATTGCTGAAATTATTGATGAAACAATTAAAAATAAGGATGCAGAAGATTTAACAGCTATACAAGATAAGGTTAAAAACTTATGCAAGAAATATCCATTATATCCTGAAATATAAAAATTAAAGCTGTCTCACAAAAGAGGCAGCTTTTTTATAATATATAGTATAAAACAATATTTAGTTTGGTAAATAGTTATGGGCTAAATAAAATAAATAGAAGATATAATAGCTTTAAGAAAATAAATATTAATGAAAGTGATAAAATAGTTATTATGAGTGACCTTCATAGAGGAGGGGGAGATTTATCAGATTCATTGATAAGTAACATATATATATTGATTAGGGCTTTGAAATACTATTATAGTAATGAATTTACAGTTATTGAAGCGGGTGATGGAGAGGAACTGTGGAAAAATAGGGATTGTATTGATATTTCCAACAGCTATGAGGAGGTATATAATCTTTATTATAAATTTTTTAAAAGAAATAATTTATACTTGATTTATGGTAATCATGATAAATATAAATGTAATAGAAAATACATTTATAAGCAGATTAATAAAATAAATAAGATTGATAGAAATATAGGTGTTGATTTTAAAAGATTATATAAAAGAATAAAAGTAAATGAGGGTATCAGACTTGTTGGTAATGATAAAAATGAAATTTTAGTTATTCATGGGCACCAGGCTGATATATTTAATTGTGAGCTTATGTATCTTAGCAGATTTTTAGTGAGATACTTTTGGAAACCAATTCAAGCTAATTTTGGAATAAAGGAAGCTACAAGTCCAGCTGATAATTTAAGAAAGTCAAGTATTGTAGATAGAAAATTAATGGTATGGGCAAAGGAAAATAAGATAATGTTGATTTGCGGACATACTCATAATACTTATTTTTCAAAGCCTAAGTCTGGTATGTATTTTAACTGCGGATGTGCTACAAAAAATAATTCTATAACTGCAATTGAGATAAAAAATAATAAGATTTATTTAGTAGAATGGTTTATAGATACAGATGAAGATATGAAATTATGTATAAATAGAAAAGTAATAAATGGTCCTAAAAATATTTGCGATTATTTTAAAAGATGATTTACGTAAAGTTATAAAAAGTATTCAAAGAAGGGATTAAATAATATGGGAAAATTATCAAAAAAGGTGGCTATAATTACAGGAGCCTCAAGAGGAATTGGAAGTCAGATTGCTTTAGAGTTTGCAAAGGAAGGTGCAAGTGTTGTAATAAACTATTCTAAAGACGATAATGGGGCAGATGAAATAATAGAAAAAATTAAAAGTGAGTATGGTGGCATAGCTATAAAAAATAAAAAAGATATTTCTAAGTATGATGAATGTGAAATGTTAGTAAAGGAAACTGTCGAGCATTTTGGAAAAATTGATATATTAGTAAATAATGCAGGAATAAGTAAAATTGGCTTATTGCTTGATGTATCAAAGGAAGATATTGATGAGATAGTAAGTGTGAATCTTTTAAGCAGTATTTACTTATCAAAGTTTGTTCTTCCACATATGATAAATAGGGGAGGAGTAATATTAAATACTTCTTCTATGTGGGGAGAATGTGGAGCTTCATGTGAGGTTTTATATTCAGCAACAAAGGGTGGAATAAATTTATTAACTAAATCCTTAGCAAAGGAAATGGCTATGAGCAATGTAAGAGTAAATGCTATAGCACCTGGAGTTATTGATACTAAAATGAATAGTTTTTTGAGTGATGAGGATAGAAAAAGTTTAGAAGAAGAAATTCCAATGGGGCGATTTGGAAAAGTAGATGAAGTGGCAAAAACGGCAGTATTTTTGTGTAGTGATGATGCTAGTTATATAACAGGTCAAATTATAAGAATAGATGGGGGATTTGTTTAGTTTCCCCCATCTATTCTTCTGTATTATCTAATTCTTGAATGTCCATATAAATATCAAATTCAACAGCATTATCTGTATTATAAAATTTAAATGTAAAGTTGTTTAGCTCTAATAGATTTTTTACAATGGATAATCCAAGACCTGTACTATTTGTATTTCTCTGTCTTGCTTTGTCAAGTCTATAGAATTTATCAAATAATTTATTAAAGTCATCACAATCTATATTAGTACCTTCATTAATTACACTAAGCTTATATTTATCTTTTTCTTGAGAAATAGATATAATAATGTTATTTCCCTTAGGTGTATATTTTATTGCGTTTGTGATTAAGTTTGTTAAAATTTGTTCCATTTGAAATGTATCTGCAAGTATATATGAATATTTGGTATTTTGCTCAAAAATTATATTTAAATTGTTAAGACTTGCATTTGTTATGTGAGTTTTAACAACTTTAGCAATTAATCTGTTAACATTAAATAATTGAAGTTTAGGTTTTACTGCGCCAGCTTCTAATTTTGAAAGTTCAAGCATATTAGAAACTAGTACCCCCATTTTTTTAGATTCATCTATAATTGTTTGAAGATAAATTATAGCATCTTCATCTGTTACAATTCCATCCATTATTCCTTCAGCATAACCTTCAATTATACCTATAGGTGTTTTTAATTCATGACTTACAGAATCAATAAAGTCTTTTCGCATTTTTTCAAGATTTCTTTCTTTTTCAATATCTGCTTCCAATTGATTATTTTTACTTTCGAGTTCATTAAGAGCATTTTGTAGGTTGTATGATAGAAAATTTAGTGTATTAGAAAGATTACCAATTTCATCATTTCTATTTAAATTGCATTTTTCACTAAAATCGAGTTTTGACATCTTTTGGGCGGTTTTGTTTAGTATAACAAGTGGTTTTGAAACAAATTTTGAATAAACACTAGAAAGAAGTATGGCAATAACCATAAATCCAATAAATATATATATGTAAAATTCTATAATAACATTGAAGGCTTCTTCTATAGGTTGAAGTGGGGCTACAGCAATAACGAGTGAATCATTTTTGCTTGAAATGGATATGGCACCTACAACTCCTATTTTGGATACACCACTTTTTTCATTTTTAAAGATAGTTGATCTTATAGTATTATTAACAGTAACATCTGTTAAAAGGTCTTCATCATGTAAAAGCTCATTGAAAAAATATGCTTCAACTTCCTCTAGGGCATCAGTATCGTCACTGTTGTAAAAGTCTGATATGAATCTTATACTATAGTTTCCGTGGTTATCAGATGTATAGACAGCAATTTTAGAACTGGTAGAAATAGCAAAGTTTTTAAGTGCATCAGTTATTTGCCTGCTATTACTGAATTGATAAGAGTATAAGTTTCTAAATCGTGAAAGTTGAGTGGTTAAGTTTGCTTTTTTCTTCTCTTCATAAAATGGTTGGAAGAAGAATAATTGAAATATAAAAGAAAAGGACATTAATATAAATAAACATAATAATGTGATTAGAAAAAGCTTTCTAGTTAAATTCGATTTCATAAATTATTTCACCTCGAATTTATACCCACTACCACGTACTGTAACAATGAAGTTAGACTTATCCTTTAATTTTTCACGAAGTCTTTTGATATTTGTATCTACTGTTCTGATATCACCAAAGTAATCCATTCCCCATACATTATCAAGGATGGTATCACGACTTAAAGCAATATTTTTATTATCCACTAAATATAATAATAAGTCATATTCTGTGGGTGATAGAGTTATTGTTTCATCATTGACTTTAATCTCATGAGATAATCTGTTTATGATAAGACCATTGTAATCTTGCAAACTTGTATCAATATTATCAATAGTTCTTTTTAATAAGGCTTTTGCTTTTGCAAGTAAAACTTTTGGACTAAATGGCTTTGTCATATAATCATCAGCTCCATATTCATAGCCTTGAAGTTTGTCTTCTTCTTGATTTTTTGCTGTAAGCATTATTACAGGAACTGTAGAGACTTCTCTAAGCTTATGTAAGGTAGTTATACCATCCATAACGGGCATCATTATATCTAAGATGATTAAATCAACCTGATTTTTTTTAAAAATATCAAGGCACTCGGCGCCATTTTCTGCTTCTAAAATATTAAAGCCTTCCTTTAAAAAGTAGTCTCTAATTAAAAATCTTATTTTTAGTTCATCTTCAACTATTAGTATGTTCTTTTTCAAAATTATTACCTCCTTATATACTAGCCTTTGGTATTGTGTTTTTTATAATTGTATTATATATTATTATTTTTAAAATGTTAACAAACATAAATTAATTGTATGATATAATTAAGAATATATGTAAGGAGAAATTTTATGGTTAAGTTGAATTTTGATGTTAAAAAACATTTTTTAGATAATGGACTTAAGGTTATTACTATAAAAAAGGATAGCCAAATGTGTGCTATAAATGTAGGAGTAAATGTAGGGGCATTAAATGAAAATATAGATGAAAAGGGAATAAGTCACTTTATTGAGCATATGCTTTTTAAAGGAACAAAGAAAAGAAATAATGATGCAATAAATGATGATTTGGAATTTTTAGGTGGTGAGTATAATGCTTATACAGATTATGATTCTACAGTATACACAATTGCATGTTTATTAGAGGAATTAGAAAATGCAGTAGAGATAATAGGAGATATAATAGTAAATTCAGATTTTCCAGAGGAAGAATTAGAAAAGGAAAGAGGAGTTATTCTATCTGAAATTAGAATAAGCAAGGATGATATTGAGGATTATAGTTTTAAAAAGGTAAATGAAGCAGCTTTTGAGGGTGGATTAAAATATGATGTTACAGGTACAGAAGAGGTTGTTAAAAAGCTGACTAGAAATGAAATTTATTCTTATTACAAGAAGTATTATATGCCAAACAATGCACTAGTAACTATAGTTTCACCATTAGAGCATGAAGAATCTTTGAAAATAGTGAATAAATATTTTAATATGTGGGAAAAATCCAATATAGAGGAAGAAACTTATATTTGTGAGAAAAACAAACATATAATGGAAACTACCTATAAAGATGAAATAGAACAAAGTACAATTACTTATTTATATACTTTTGCAGATTTAACTAAAGAAGAAGAGCTTCCACTTAGAATATTAAATCATAGATTGGGAGAAAGTTCTAATTCACTTTTATTTAGAGAGATTAGAGAAAAACGAGGTTTAGCTTATGATGTTTCAACACAGCTTGATATTACAAGAAAGCTAAAAAACTTTAGTATTTATACAGCGGTTGCAGATGAAAATGTAGAGGAAGCCTTAGAAGCGATTAATGATACCATTGAAGGTGTTAAAAGTGGAAATCTACCTTTTTGTGATAAAGACTTAATTATAATGAAGAAGGTTCATAAAACTGCTGTTATAAATACCTTAGAAGATTCAGCAGAACTTTGTAATTATATACTTCATCAGGAACTTGATGAGGATGATATATTTGAATTTGTTAAAGATATGGATAGATTAAATGAGCTAAGTGCAGAAGATATTAGAAAAGTAGCACAGAAGGTTTTAATAAACCCAACTATTCATATTTTAAGGAGGACTAAAAATGATTAAGGATGAATACGAAAAATGCAAAGAAAGCTCGTTTAGAATATTAGAGAAGAGAAATGTTACTACTAAAGAAATGGAAGATAAGCTTACAGAAAGAGGATATTCAAATGAAGAGGTTGATAGAACAATTTTATTTTTATTAGAATATGGTTATCTTAATGATGAGGAATATGCAAAGAATTATTATAATAGCCATATAAAAAAAGATGGAATAAAGAAGATTAAATATAATTTAATTATAAAGGGAATTAGTGATGATGTATTATCTTCTTTAGAACAAAATGAAGAGGTAGAATTAGATAATGCTTTAAACTTAGCAAAAAGAAAATATGAGCAAATAATTAAGAGAGAAAATGATTTATATAAAGCTAGGCATAAATTAACTAATTATTTGGCGTCTAGAGGCTATCAATATCAATTAATAAAAAAAGTAGTGGAAGAAACTGTGAAATGGAAGGGTGAGAATTTTTTAGGTGAATTATAAAATAATATTTTTCTTGATAGTAATACTGATATCAGTAATATGTACTGTTAAGAAGGGAAGAGAAGATAATGATTTAAAAGGAGCGGTAAGAGCAATTATTTTTGGATTTTCTACAATACTGACTCTTTTTATTATGATAGGTTGTTATGAAAAAATTAATTATATTACACTAAAAATACTAGATTTAATATCTGGGATAGGAGTAAAGTATAGGGGATTATTACATTTTGTTGTAATAATAATATTGTTTATAATTATAAAAGTGTTTATACAATTGATATTGCTACTTATTCAAAACCTAGTGTTTGGAGAGATTATAAAGAAGCTTGGACATAGAAAATTTTTTGTTACTATATATTCATTTGTATTTGGAATAATCAGAGGTGCTATATTTATTGTACTTATTTTTATTTCGCTTATACTTTACAATAATGTATGTGATAAAGAATCAAAAATAGAAATTTTTAATGATACTTTAGTATATAAAAGAATAGAAGCCTTGCTTAATAAAAATAATATAATGATTGCAAAAGACACAATTATTGAAAATAATGGAATTACATATTATAATGGAGTGACATTAGAGGAGGCTTTGGTTTCTAATGAACTTATACATAAAAAGGCTTATGAGATAACTAAGGATGAAGAAACTGAAATTGGTAAAGCAAAGGCTATATACATATGGATAGGAAGTAATATTACCTATGATAATTATAAAGCTATTAAAATTATGAATAATGATTATTCTTCTGTTGAGAGTGGAGCAGTGGCTACCTATAGGGATAGGAAGGGAATCTGTTTTGATTATGCTATATTATATTCTGTTATGTGTAAGGAAATAGGATTGAAAACTCAGATAGTTATTGGAAAAGCAGATAATGGAGAGGAGTATATTAGTCATTCATGGAACAAGGTGTATATATCTAGCGAAGAGAAATGGGTTAATGTAGATACTGTATATTATAAAGTAGGTGCTTATTTTTCAGAAGAGGAGTTTAGTAAAGATCATAAAGAAGAAAAAATGGTAATGATTTCTTAAATAGGAATAAGTTCTATAAAATAAATAAAAAATAATAAAAATATAAATATTAACTTAATAGTAATACTAATAGTTTTTTATGCATAAAATAATAAAATAAACAAAATAAAGTAAAAAAATAATAAAAATAGCTTGAAAAATAGAAAATAATAATCTATAATAACTCTTGTATAAAAAATTAAGGAGGGTTTAGAATGAAAAACTTAAAGAAAATCATTGTTACATTAGTGGCTATGACTATGTTAATGTCAACAACAGTATTTGCTGTAACAGTTTCTGATCTTGTTGCTGCTGGAGTTCCAGCTAATTTAGCTCAAGATTTTGCTGATTACGTAGTAGCAAATAACATTGATTCAAAATCAGTAGAAAGTGTAATGGCAGACTTAAAGGAGGCTAAAGCATTAGTAGGAGATGTTAAGAAGGTATCTGACTTATCAAAGGATGCTAAGCAAGCACTATTAAAGGTACAAGCTTCATTACAAGCAATTGGAGTTGAAGTAACTAGTAATGGTGAAAAAATAACTGTAACAGCTGGAGAAAAGGAAGTTGAATACACTAAGGATGAAGCTTTAGCTTTAGTTGTTAATGCTGATCCAGAAAAGCTTGAAGCAGCAATCGAAGAAATCGCTGAAGATGGTAAGCTTGAAGCTGATCCACAAGGTGGAAACATGGAAAACACTGCAACAAACAATGGTAATGTTTTAGCATTAGGTTTAGGAGTTGTAGCTGTAGCTGGTTTAGTTTATGTAGTTGCTAAGAAGAAAGTAGTTGCATAGTACAAAGCAAAATGATTAGAGAGGGTTTTTTAGATGGACAAGAATGTAAATTCTAAGGACAAGAAAAAAAGTTTCTCGATAGTTAAGAAGATAGGGATTACATTTATAATCCCTATCTTTTTGGCTATATTGGGAGCTTTACTTATATTATCTGTAGGATGGAATTATATAGGCACAGGGATAAATTATGGAACTGCCATATTTGCAAAACCCACAGTTAAGCTAGAAAGAAGAACTTTTGAGATTAATAATAAAACTATAAAAAGACCTATAACAGGAGAACAAATTGCCACTCTTAATATTAATTCAGTTAACTTAAATCAGCCTGTTTATCAGGGGACAAGCGAGGCACAGTTTAGTATAGGTGTTGGACATCATACTAATAGTACATTACCTGGAGAAGGTGGAAAATGTGTACTTGCAGCTCATAGAGATGGTTATTTTGCACCGCTTCAAGGGATAAAGGTTGGAGATGAGGTTAGTTTGCAAACTGAATATGGAACATATTATTACAAGGTTTCAAATATTTGGATTGCTGAAAAAAATGACAAAACTGTATTAATGCCAGCAGATAAAGAGATGCTAGTAATGTATACATGTTATCCTTTTTATTATATAGGTGCAGCGCCTCAAAGATTTATAGTTGAATGTGAATTTATTAAAGTGGAAGGGTAATAAATAATGAAGAAATATAGGAACTTTATTTCATTTATTATCTCTTTTCTTCTTATGATAATGGTGATAGCAAGCATACTAGTGGTGTTTTTAAAGGATACTTTACTAAATGATGAATATTATATAAAAGTATTAGATAAACAAAATGTGTCACGTAGTGTACATGATGAAATAAAAAAACAGTTGGAATATCCATTACTAACTAATAATATCCCAAGAGATTTATTAAATGGTGTTATTTCTGAGCAAGAAGTTAGAAATGAAATTGAAGATATTACTGTTAATATTTGTGAATACTTTAGAGGTGACAAAAATTCTGTTGAAAAATTTAATGCAGAGAAATATAAAAATAGGTGTAGTGAGGCATTAAATAAATATTTAACTGATAAAAAAATCGATTTGACAGAGGAATCTAAAAAAGATCTTGCTGCAATAATTGATGATTCAGAAAAGGTAGTTAGTACCGAGATAGAATGGATGAATTATTCTAAGCTTTGTAGTACAAATGCAGTAAGTAGTGTTAGAGATAAAATTGTTTTTTTAGATGATAGGAGCATAATTTATGCATTAGGAATTATACAAGTGGTATGTATAATATTATTATTTTTAATGTGGAAGAATAGAAAGCATAGAGCGTGCGCATGGGTTGGATATTCATTGATTTCAGCAGGTCTTATGCTATTTATCGTATTCTTTAGTGGTTATGTATCAGGCTTTTATGAAAATATAAATTTCTTGCAACCGCAATTAAAAACAGTTATATGTGAAGTTTTAGAAACAATGATGATATCACTAAGTAAGTATGGAGCAATTATTGCCGTTTTAGGTATTGTTTTTTTAAGTGTATATTGGAGACACTTATACAGAAGAAATAAAAGAGAAAAAATGATGTTAAATGATTAAGAGTAAGTAAAATAAACTTACTCTTTTTTATATTGTATTGTTTTTTATTTTTGCAATTATGATTTGGATTGCTTTTTCACAGTCACTATCTTGATTATTTAATGCCCAAGCAAGATTGAAATTAATTAGTGCTTTTTGGGATTCTTCTTTCATTGCATAGCAGTAGCCAATATTAAAATAATATTTACTTTCTTTTTGAAGTGAGATAGCTTTTTTTAACATAGAAAGAGCGCTATCATAATCTTTTAGTTTTATAAAACAAACTCCTGAGTTATAGTAAGAACAAGCCTCATTTCCTTGAGTTTTTATTGAAAGCTTGTAATAATCAAGGGCTTTTTTATAATCTTTATTGTTATATAGCTTATTTCCTTCATCAAAAAAATCCATAAATACCTCCATTAAAATAGTATATATTAACAGTATTGACATCTATACTATAATATATACATAAATAATAACTAATATTACTAGAAATAATAGTAAAGAAAACAATACTTGAAAAAAAATAGTGATAGTTTATAATAAAAAGGTAGTATAAAAAAAGTAGGTGTAATAATGAAAAAGTATAATATTGGCTTAGACGTAGGTTCAACTACAGTCAAGGTTGTAGCCTTAGATATTAATGAAAAACCAATATATTCGGAGTATAGAAGGCATTTCTCAGATATTAGAAGTACAATTGTTAACCTTATGAAAGAGGTTTATGAAAAATTAGGTGATTGCAGTGTTACTGTTTCTGTAACTGGTTCTGGAGGATTATCTGTTTCAAAATGGCTTAGTGTTGACTTTGTTCAAGAGGTTATAGCGTGTACTAAGACAGTAGAAAACATAATTCCTCAAACAGATGTAGCTATAGAATTAGGAGGAGAGGATGCTAAAATTACATATTTTAAGGGTGGAATAGAGCAAAGGATGAATGGTACTTGTGCAGGTGGTACAGGTGCATTTATTGACCAGATGGCAACCCTTTTAAATACTGATGCTACAGGGTTAAATGAATTAGCAAAGAAACATAAAATGATATATCCGATTGCTTCTAGATGTGGAGTTTTCGCAAAAACAGATGTACAACCTTTAATTAATGAAGGAGCAAAACCAGAAGATATAGCAGCATCAATTTTACAAGCTGTTGTAAATCAAACAATCAGTGGACTAGCATGTGGAAAACCAATCAGAGGAAAGGTTGCATTTTTAGGAGGTCCTTTATATTTCTTGTCTGAACTTAGACAAAGATTTATTGAAACTTTACAATTAACTGAAGATGAGATAATTTTTCCAGAAAATCCTCAATTATTTGTTGCCTATGGTGCAGCAATATTATCTAAGAAAACAAAGTTTATTGATTTTAAAGAATTAGTTGAAAGAGTAGAAAAAATAACAGAAATAAATGAAAGTGATGTTGAGAGATTAGCACCATTATTTAATACAGAAAATGATTATAAAGAATTTAAAGAGCGTCATGATAAAGCTAGAGCAAGAAGAGCAGATATTAAGAAGTACAAGGGCAAAGCTTATTTTGGTATAGATGCTGGTTCAACAACTACTAAAGCTGTTCTTATAAATGATAGTGGAGATATTATCTATGAACATTATGGTAGTAATGAAGGTAATCCATTAAATAAAGTAATAGAAATTTTAAAGGATTTATATTCACAGATTGGTGACGATATTGAAATTGTAAATTCAACAGTTACAGGGTATGGTGAAGCGCTTATAAAGGCAGCACTTCATATTGATATTGGAGAGATTGAAACAATTGCTCACTATAAAGCGGCAGAATATTTCTTGCCAGGTGTAGATTTTATATTAGATATTGGTGGACAAGATATGAAGTGTCTACGTATTAAAAATGGAGTAATAGATTCAATTCTATTAAATGAAGCTTGTTCATCAGGATGTGGATCTTTTATTGAGACGTTTGGTAAATCCTTAAATATGAAAATCCAAGATTTTGCACAAGAAGCATTAAAGGCTAAATCACCAGTAGATTTAGGTTCAAGATGTACTGTATTTATGAATTCAAGAGTAAAACAAGCACAGAAGGAGGGGGCTGAGGTTTCAGATATTTCAGCAGGTCTTTCTTATTCTGTAATTAAAAATGCCTTATTTAAGGTTATTAAGATTCGTGATGAAAAGGAAATGGGAAATAAGATAATAGTTCAAGGTGGTACTTTCTATAATGATGCAGTACTTAGAAGCTTTGAGCTTATATCTGGAAGAGAAGCAGTAAGACCAGATATTGCTGGGCTTATGGGTGCTTTTGGTGCAGCAATTATAGCAAAGGAAAGATATGTTGAAGGTAGAAAGACAAGTATGCTTCCAAAAGAAAAGATTAATTCCTTTACAATGACATCTGACTTTAGAAGATGTGGAAGATGCGGAAATAACTGTCTTCTTACTATTAATAAATTCTCAACAGATGAAGAATTTATAACTGGTAATAGATGTGAAAGAGGATTAGGTCTTGAAAAGAAGAAGAATGATGTACCTAATTTATATAAGTATAAGTTTAAGAGAATGTTTAGTTATAAACCTTTAGAAGAGGATAAGGCAAAGAGAGGTACTATTGGAATTCCAAGAGTATTGAATATGTATGAAAACTACCCATTCTGGTATACACTTCTTACAAGCTTAGGCTTTAGAGTAGAGTTATCACCACTTTCAAGCAAAAAGGTATTTGAGCTTGGAATAGAAACAATACCTTCAGAATCAGTATGTTATCCAGCAAAATTAGCTCATGGACATATAATGTATTTGATAAATAAGGGAATTAAGAATATATTCTATCCTTGTGTTCCTTATGAAAGAATAGAATTTCAGGATGCAAATAACCACTATAATTGTCCAATTGTAACTTCTTATCCTGAAGTTATTAAGAATAATATGGATGTTTTAAAAGATAAAAGTATAAAGTTTATAAATCCATTTTTCTCGCTTGAAAATAAGGAAGCTTTAGTAAATAGAATCGTTGAAGAATTTAGTGATTTTAATGTTACTAAGGACGAAGCTAAAAAAGCTGTTGAGGATGCTTTCTTAGAGAGAGAAAGATTTGATAAGGATTTAAGACAAAAGGGAAAAGAAACATTAGAATATTTAAAGAAGACAGGCAAGAAGGGAATTGTTCTTGCTGGTAGACCATATCATGTGGACCCTGAAATAAATCATGGAATACCTGATATAATCAATTCTTTTGATATGGCTGTATTAACTGAAGATAGTATTGCGCATTTAGGTGAACTTGATGAGCCATTAAGAGTTGTAGACCAATGGGTTTATCATTCAAGACTTTATAGAGCAGCTTCTTTTGTAGCAAAAGAAAAATCTCTTGAAATAATTCAACTTAATTCATTTGGTTGTGGTCTTGATGCTGTAACAACTGACCAAGTTGCTGAAATACTTGCAAGTAAAGGAAAGATATATACTTGCTTAAAGATAGATGAAGGAAATAATTTAGGTGCTGCTAAGATAAGAATAAGAAGCCTTAAAGCAGCGATTGAAGAAAGAGAAAGAAATGGATATATTCCAGTAGAAGAAAATATCACATATAACTCACCAACATTTACTAAAGAAATGAGAAAGAAGCATACAATATTAGCACCTCAGATGTCGCCAATTCATTTTGAATTACTTGAAGAAGCATTTAGAGCAGTTGGTTATAATTTTGAGGTACTTCCTTCAATAGATAGAGGAGCTGTGGAAGAGGGACTAAAGTATGTAAATAATGATGCTTGTTATCCATCAATAATAGTTGTTGGACAAATGATACATGCATTGAAATCTGGTAAATATGATTTAGATAATACATCTTTAATAATTACTCAAACAGGTGGAGGATGTAGAGCGACTAACTATGTTGCATTTTTGAAAAAGGCATTAAAGGAAGCTGGATTTGAGAATATACCTGTACTTTCTTTAAATGCAGTTGGACTTGAAAAGCAACCAGGATTTAAAATAACATTAGGAATGGTTAAGAGAGCACTTATGGCACTTGTGTATGGTGACTTATTTATGAGAGTGCTTTATGCTACAAGACCTTATGAAAAAGTTAAGGGGTCAGCTAATAAGCTTCATGAAAAGTGGAGTGCTAAGGCAAAAATTAATATTAGAAATGGTAGCAAACGTGAATTTAATAAGAACATTATACAAATAATAAAGGAATTTGATTCTTTAGAAATATTAGATATTCAAAAGCCAAAGGTAGGATTAGTTGGAGAAATATTAGTAAAATTCCATCCTACAGCTAATAATGATATAGTAAACATATTAGAGCAAGAGGGTGCAGAGGCAGTTATGCCAGATTTACTTGATTTCTTCTTCTACTCAGCTTATGATGAAGAATTTAAATATCAGTATTTAGCTGGAAGTAAAATGAGTAGAAATATCTATATGTGGGCAATAAAATATATGGAAAGCTATAGAAAAACTATGAAAAAGGCACTAGAGGAGTCAAAGAGATTCCATCCACCAAAGCATATTGCTGAGCTTGGAGAGATGGCATCAGAAATATTATCACTTGGAAATCAAAGTGGTGAAGGTTGGTTCTTAACAGCAGAAATGATTGAACTTATTGAAAGCGGTGCTAATAATATAGTTTGTATGCAACCATTTGCATGTCTTCCAAACCATGTTACAGGTAAGGGAATGATAAAACCATTAAAGGAAAAATATCCTAAATCCAATATAGTTGCTGTTGACTATGACCCAGGAGCTTCAGAGGTAAATCAGCTTAATAGAATTAAGCTTATGTTATCAGTTGCATTTAAAAATTTGGATGAAGAGAGAATAGATTTACCGGCATACAAGGAAGCAAATACTATTAGAGAAAAAACAATTAAATAGATTAAAAAATGAAGGTTACAAATTTCGATAAATTTGTAACCTTTTTTAAATGATACAATTGTATTATTATTTGTATATATAATATTAACATTTGTTAATAATCGATACAATTATATTATTTTAGTGTATAATTATAATTAGGTTAATTATTGAGGAGGAAAGAATTATGATGAATGAGGTAAAAGGAAAAATAAAGAAATATTCTATTGATAATAATAAAATAACATTAGTCTATGATAATAGTAATGTATATATTAAAATTGTAAGCAGTGATATTATAAACTTTTTTATACCATGGCATAGAAATGAAAGAAACTCTAAAGCTGTTGAAAAGGAATTAGATAATAATGTGAAATTTGAGGTTGTTGAAAAGGAAGATAGGCTTCAAATTAATACAGAAAATCTTATTGTAAATATTTATGATGACTTTGTTGTAGATATTTTAGATTCAGATGGCAATATGATTTGCGAAGATTACAGAGGAGAAAGAGCTCCTTTTGTAAGAAGAACAGGAGATTATAAGCTTGCAGAGGCTGAGGGACATAAAGTAGCAGGTGATAATGGCTATAAGGTTTATGTTGCTAAAAAAATGCAGGAAAATGCAGCCTTTTATGGACTTGGGGAACAAACAGGTCATTTAAACAAAAAAGGATATCATTATCTTAACTGGAACACTGATAATCCAGCACCACATAATGAGACATTTGATAGATTATATAAATCAATTCCCTTCTTTATTGGGATGAATGATAATAAGGCATTTGGAATATTCTTTGATAATCATTTTGAAACACATTTTGATTTTGGAAAGGATAATGCTGATTATTACTACTTTTCAGCTGTAGATGGTAATTTAGATTATTATTTTATAAATGGACCTGAAATAAGCAAGGTAGTTGAAGGTTATACATCAATTGTAGGAAGAGCACCTCTACCTCAATTATGGACACTTGGATATCAGCAATGCAGATGGTCTTATGATACAGAAGAAAGAGTAATGGAAATTGCTGAAAATTTAAGAAAGAGAGAAATACCTTGTGACACTATATATTTAGATATTGATTATATGGATGGATATAGAGTATTTACTTGGAATAATGAACGTTTTAAAAATCCAGAAGCAATGATAAAAAAATTAAAAGATATGGGATTTAAGTTAGTAACTATCATAGACCCAGGTGTTAAGGTTGATGAAAATTACGAAATTTATAAAAAAGGTATAGAGAAAGAATGTTTTGCTAAAGATAAAGATGGAAATGTTTATGTAAATGAAGTATGGCCAGGAGATGCAGTATACCCTGATTTTTCAAATACCAAGGTTAGAAATTGGTGGGCAGATAATCAAAAGATAATGATGGATGCCGGAGTTAGTGGTATATGGAATGATATGAATGAACCAGCTAGCTTTAGAGGACCACTTCCAGATGATGTTAAGTTTGATAATGATGGAATAGAAGCAGAGCATAAGGAAATTCATAATGTTTACGGACATCTTATGTGTAAGGCTACTTATGAAGGTATAAAGAAAGCTACAAATAAGAGACCATTCATAGTTACTAGAGCTTGTTATGCAGGTTCACAAAAGTATGCAACTGTATGGACAGGAGATAATCAAAGTACATGGGAACATTTAAGAATGTCTGTACCAATGCTTATGAACTTAGGGTTAAGTGGTATGAGTTTTTGTGGAACTGATGTAGGTGGATTTGGATTTGATTGTACACCAGAGCTATTATCAAGATGGGTTCAAGTTGGTGCATTTACACCTTTATTTAGAAACCATTCTGCAATGGGAACAAGAGACCAAGAACCATGGGCTTTTGATAAGAACACAGAAGAAATAAACAGAAGATATATAAATTTAAGATATAAATTTTTACCATATTTTTATGACCTAATGAGAGAAGCAGAAAAAACAGGAGCACCTATAATAAGACCGCTTGTTTACAATTATCAAAATGATAGAAAAACATATCAAATAAATAGTCAATTTATGGTAGGAGATAGCATCCTTGTGGCACCTGTATTAGAGCAAGGTGTAACAAGAAGAATTGTTTATCTTCCAGAAGGAAATAACTGGTTTGATTATTTAACAGGTCAAGAATATTTAGGTGGACAATATATAATTAAAAATGCACCACTTGATGTTTGTCCTATATTTGTTAGAGATGGTGCAATAATACCGACATATGAACCAAAACAATATGTTGGAGAAAAAGCAGATGATAAGGTAAAGTTCCTTGTTTATTCATCAGATGAAACTAAGTATGAAACTAAGTATGTTCATTATGTTGATGATGGTGAAAGCTTTGATTATAGAGATGGGAAGTATAATGAATATGAGCTTACATTAAAAAATGATAATCAAATAAAATTAAAAGTTGAAAAGATTCATAGTGGATATGAAAAAGAATATTCTCAAATTGAAGTAATGCTTCACAGCATAAATGGAAGAGATGTTATAGTTGAGGGAGGAGAAAAGATAATAGTTGAAGACGATAGAAAAGCAAAGAAGTATTAATGTTTTTTTAGAGCATGGAGCTTAGAGGAATAATAATGTGCTTTAGATGGAAGAGTAAGGTATGGTATAATAAAGCACTTGTATAACATAGAAATCATAGTTAGTTATAGAATATTATAATTAACTATGATTTTTTTGTATCTATATGTGTTATAATATTAGGTATTATAGTAAAAATGGAGTGATACGGATATGGATTATAACATTATAGCTGGTCCTGTTATTGGAGCAATAATTGGATATTGTACTAATTATATAGCAATAAAAATGATGTTTAGACCTTTTGAAGCAAAAAAAATTGGAAAGTTTAAAGTTCCATTTACACCAGGAATAATTCCAAGAAGAAAGGAAAGTATGGCAAAGGCTATAGGAAGGGTCGTAGAAGAGAACTTATTAAATGAAGATACAGTGAAAAATGCATTGTTATCAGATGAAGTTAAGAGTCAGATAAAAGCGAAGATAGAGCAAGAAATTGGTAGGCATAGAGATGATGAAAGGACTATTGAGGACATAATTCTTAACTATGTAGATGGAATTACATATATAGAAGAGGTTGCTAGGATTGAAGAGAAATTATCTGAAAAGGTTAAGAATAAGCTTTTAGATATAGATGTTGGTGAAATATTTTCTGAAAAAGTAGTTGAAATTATACAGGAGAAAATGAATAGTAACTTTATTTTAAATAAATTTACAGGTAAGGTAACAGAAACTATAAAGTCGCCTATAAAAAATGCAATCAATAAATATTTTGAAGAAGATGGAGTTTCTTTGATTAATCCGGCAGTAAAAGAAGGAATGAAATCAGCAACTGGAACAACAGTTGGAAAAATTGTTCAAAAGGTTGAAAAATCAGGTGTTGATATTAGTGATGTAGTTATTAAAATTTATGAAGATATTATAAATGAAAAATTAAAATCTATACTTTCAAGCTTGAAAATTGGTGAAATTATAGAAAATAGAATTAAAAATATGCATATGATAGAGGTTGAGGCATTAATATTAAAAACAATTAAAAAAGAATTAAATGCAGTTGTTAACCTAGGTGCACTAATTGGATTTATATTAGGATTATTAAATGTATTATTTTAGGAGGATGTTATGAAAACAGGAGAATGGTTAGAAAATAAGAGAAATTCTTTAAATTTATCTCAAAAGGAATTAGCACAAAAATTAAATACTACTGAATATGAAATAAGGAGTATAGAGGAAGGAAACAGCATAGGTGATGTATCTTTGTGGGAAAAAATTTATTCTGAATTTAATGAAGAGATTATGGGATTTGAATGTGAAGATACAATAAAAGCATTAAAAAAAGAAATGGAGACTAAAAAAGATGAAGAGGTATATATTCATTTAATAATGATGAATGATAGTATAATTTTTGCAGATTATGCCTTTGAAGATGAAATGGATGAAGGGGAATATAGCGAAAATACTAAATATATAATAAAAACAAGCTTAGAAGAAGCTATCAAGTTATTTGAGTTTCAAAATAAATATGCTTAATTTAATATTAAATTAATATAATAAAAAATTTTAGGGGGAATAAAAAATGATAAAAAAATTTTTATCGCTACTAATGGTAGTAAGCTGTTCTATAAGTATGATTACACCAAGTGTTTCTGTAAGAGCAGAAGAGGTATCAAGTAAAACAGTTGAGAAAACTGCCTTTTTGCCTGATAATCCACAGGAAGTCATTTATTATAATGAGGAGGAGAATCAAAGTTTATTTGTAAGTGATAAAGCTATAAAGGATATTGATAAAGACTATGACCTTACTTCAAAAGGAAATATCAATAATTTAGTTGTTTTTGTTAGATTTAAAGGACAACGTGAAAGTGATGTATATAAAGCAATAAATTCAGATGGTAATGGTTCTATAAGTGAGATTAAAAATGCTTTTAATGCTAGCTCTAATTCATTATATGATTATACGAAAGCTATATCAAATAATAAGTTTTCAGTAAAGTCAGATTTTTATCCATTAAACTCTGCAGGCAATGTAATCACATATGAGGATATTAATCCTTTAAGTTATTATCAAACAACGACTAACAGTTCAACAAGAAAATCTGAATTAATAATTAGAACATTGAATGCAGTAGCATCTCAAGTAAAGAATAAAAGTAAATTTGATTATAACAAAGATGGAATATTAGATTATGTTACAATAGTGGTTCCTAATATGGGAAATTGGGGAGAAGCATTATGGCCAACTTGTTTAACTTATTACTCGCCAGTTGATATACAAAATTTAGGAATGAAAATGAGAAAGGTAATTTTTATTACAACTCCATATTTTAATTATTATGGAAAAAGTTCAAGTATGTATAGAGTACTCTCTCATGAAGCAATGCATATGATTGGATTTAATGATTTATATGTAAATTCTGGTCAACAACCCTTAGGAAACTGGTCAGTTATGGTTAATAACAATGGACATCCTACTATATATGAAAAGTCTTCATATGGGAAATGGGGAAATAATATAAAGAGTTTATCAAAATCAGGTACATATACAATAACTAACAGTACAATTAACTCAAGTACTTGTCCAAGTGCATATAAGATTGCTATTCCAGGAAGCAGTAGCTTTTATATGATTGAATATCGAAATAAAAATGCAGATATTTATGAAAAAGGTATAGATGCAAGTGGCTTGCTTCTATATAAGGTTAATCCTTCAATGCATGGAAACTTAACAGATAGTGAATATGAAGTGCAAAAAATAAACCCAACACTCGGCTCTGTACTTAATTCTTCATCTGGGAAGTATCAAATTTCATTAAATGGGACAGGCGAAAAGGTAAGCTTTACTATAAATTTAAAATCTATGTCAAAGGATAGTGCTACATTTACAGTTACAGATGGAATATTGTCAGTTAATTCCTTGAAAACAAGTGTAGCTTCACCACAGTATGTAGGGACAAAAGTAAAGTTAACAACATCTGCAAGTGGAGGAAGTGGCTCACTTCAATATAGATATACAATACAAAGTGGAACAAAAAAGGTAGTAACAACATATTCAAAAAATAATTATTATGCATGGACACCAAAGAGTGCAGGAACATATACAATAAAGGTAGAAGTAAAGGATGCAAAAGGAACAGTAAAAAATAAAATAATAAGTTATGTAATAAAAAATAAGCCATTAAGCATATCATCCTTGAAAACAAGTGTAGTTTCACCACAGTATGTAGGGACAAAAGTAAAGTTAATAACATCTGCAAGTGGAGGAAGTGGCTCACTTCAATATAGATATACAATACAAAGTGGAACAAAAAAGGTAGTAACAACATATTCAAAAAATAATTATTATACATGGACACCAAAGAGTGCAGGAACATACACAATAAAGGTAGAAGTAAAGGATGTAAAAGGAACAGTAAAAAATAAAACAATAAGCTATGTGATAAAAAATAGGCCATTAACAATAACAAGTGTTAATATACCTGAAAATATAACTACTGGAGATGATTATAAATTTTCAGCATCAGCTAAGGGCACAGGAAGATTGGAATATAAGTTTTCGTTTTTTTATGGCTCAATTCGTAATAAAAGTTATAAGTAAATACAAGCCTAATACAAATGGGAGGACAACCCTTGAAATTATAATTTCTAAAGGATTGTCCTCCCTTTATTAATAATGGTGAAGCTTTAACCTTGTCGAATATATAATGAAATAGGGTTATAGTATTACCATTATTTATCAGTATATATACAATTGAGCCAAAAATTAAACAAAAGTTTATTTTTTGTTAATATTAAATTTAAATTTTTTTGTTAAAATTAGGATATAAATAA